>JAADGS010000074.1:50911-51556 GCA_013152275.1 Actinomycetota bacterium
TCGGGGCGGTATAGACATCGGGCCCCACGCACCAGGAGGCCACCGGGCAGGATGCACAGACGGGCCGGCGGGGGCGACAGAGAGTGGCGCCGAGATCCATCACCGCCTGGTTCCAGTCTGCCGCCGAGCCGTCGGCGAGCTGGGTATCGGCGGCATCGGCAAGCTCTGCGCCGTCGAGAGGCCGTCCGAACCAGCGGCTGAGCACGCGACGCAGGTTTGTGTCGACTGCCGGTACCTGTTCGCCGAACGCGAAGCAGGCAACGGCGGCGGCCGTGTAGGGGCCGACGCCGGGCAGTGACCGCAAGGTCTCGGCGGTGGTGGGCCAGCCATGGGCCACGATGCTGCGCGCCGCCTCGCGCAGCCGAAGGGCGCGGGTGTTGTAGCCGAGACCCGACCAGATGGCCAGGATCTCCGCAGCGTCGGCCCGAGCAGCCGATGCGGGGTCGGGGAAACGGTCCAGAAACCGAACGTACGCCCCGGTCACTCGCGAGGCCTGAGTCTGCTGGAGCATCACCTCGCTGACGAGAATCCGCCACGGGTCATCGGTCTGCCTCCACGGCAGACTGCGTCTCGTGTGGCCGTACCACTCGAGGAGGGCGGCGTTGCGAATCGATGCCTCCACTTGCTCGAATTCAGTCTTAGGGA
>JAADGS010000074.1:51594-69325 GCA_013152275.1 Actinomycetota bacterium
GAGGTTGTCGTGGTCGGAGCCGCCTTCCCGAGGGTGACCTGTACGACCGTTGCGGGGTCGACCTCGTCGCCGGCGGTGATCGATTGGGAGACCACTTTGCCGTCCTGCTCGGGCCCCGTCTCCACCGTGGTTGCACTGACACTGAGCTGGAGCCCGACGGCTTCGAGTGCGGAGCGGGCCTGGTCTTGCGTCATGCCGGTGAGGTTGGGCACGGCAACCGGTTTCGGGCCCTGGGAGACGACCACGACGATCGTCGATCCTGCAGGGAGTGGCTCGCCCGCAGCAGGCTCGGTGCGGATCACGAGGCCTTCCGGCTGCTCGTCGGAGTATTCGTACTGGAACTTGGGAACGAGGCCCTCGTTGCCCAGGATGAATCCGACGTCACCCTCGGAGCGGCCTGGCAGCTGGGCAGGGATCGTGATGATCGCCGGTCCGTCGGAGACCGTGATGGTCACCACCGTACCGGGGGCGTGTTTCTCCCCAGGAGGCGGATCCTGCTCGATCACCTGGCCCTTCGGTGCGGTGGGATCGGGTCTGCTGACGGTCTTCACGACGAAACCGTTTTGGGCGATGAGGTCGATTGCGGTTGTCTTGGTCTCCCCGACCAGGGGAGGAACGGGGGAGGCTTTCAGACCGATCGAAACGAGTACCTTCACCAGAGAACCGGGATCCGTTTCCGTGAAAGCCGGGGGGTCCGTTCCGACGACCATGTTCTCAGGGACCGAGGAACTCTCGGTGTTCTCTGGAATGGCCGTGAACCCTGCCTTCTGAACTTCGATCATGGCGTCGGCCAACGTTCGGCCGGCGACATCCGGCACCGACGCGGTGACCGGCTCAGGCGGAGCGGAAGGGAGTTGCTGGAGGAGGAGAAAGATGCCCACTCCGAGAGCGACCAGCAGGGCGAATGCGGTGATGACGAACGGCAACTGGCTTCGCGGACCGCGGTCTTGCTGGACCTGTCGATAGACGCCGTCGGGGGAAGAAGTGGCAGGGGGAAGACCGACCGGAGGCATCATCTGGGTGGGAGCGTTCGAAGAGGCTGCACCGGGTGTCTCCCCGCCGAGAAACAGCAGAAGATCCTGTCGGATCTCTTCGGCGGTCTGATAGCGGGTATCCGGGTTCTTGTCGAGGGCGTGAAGGACGATGCGGTCCAGGTCCGGGGAAACGTCGGGATTGACGGCCGATGGTGCGGATACGGCGGTCGAAACATGCTGATAGGCGACCGAGACCGGGGAGTCTCCCGAGAAGGGGGGATGTCCTGCGAGCATCTCGTACAACACCACACCGAGCGAGTAGAGATCGGACCGTTCGTCTGCAGGGACGCCCTGTGCCTGCTCCGGAGAGAAGTACGTGGCGGTTCCGATCACCGCTCCGGTCTTTGTGAGCTCCGACGAGTCGTCCCAGGCGCGGGCGATCCCGAAATCGGTCACTTTCACCGTTCCGTCCGCGGTGAGCATGATGTTGCCCGGTTTGATGTCACGATGGACGACGCCGGCACGGTGGGCGACCGAGAGTGCTGCGGCAACCTCCGCCGCGATCTCGACGGCGCGACGGGGAAGGAGAGGCCCCTCCGCCCTGAGGACGTCGCGAACGGATCGTCCGTCGACCAGTTCCATGACGATGAAATACGTTCCGCCCTCCTGGCCCCAGTCGAAGATGCCGACGATGTTGGGATGGCTCAGGTTGGCAGCCGCCTGTGCCTCCCTGCGAAAACGCCGAACGAATGCCTCATCCGTTGCGTACTGGGAGTGGAGCATCTTGACCGCAACCCTGCGGCCGAGCAGGGTGTCACGGGCTTCGAACACGTCGGCCATGCCGCCTCTCGCCAGATGTGAGAGGAGCTCGTAGCGGTCGGCCAAGACGGTGTGTTCCATCATCCGTAGATTGTAGGGCCCGGCGTGTCAGGTGCGACCCTGGAGCCAGAAGTCCAGGATCTTCTGTGCTATCGGAGCGGCGACCGAACCGCCGGTGGCGTTCTCTCCCGCTCCCTCGACGAGCACGGCCAGCGCGATCGTGGGCTTCTCGACGGGGGCGAAGGCGATGAACCAGACGTCGGGTGATCCGGATGAGGTCTCGGCGGTGCCCGTCTTCCCGGCCACACGGATGTTCGGAACGGTTGCCTTCGTTCCCGTACCGGAGGCGACGACTCCCTCCATCATCTGGGCGACGATTGTGGCGGTCGCGGACGAGACGGTGCGGGACAAGAGTTCCGGAGTTCGTTCGGCGACGGTCGTTCCGGATGCGTCGACGACACGGCTGACGAGGTAGGGCTGCATCAGGAGCCCATTGTTGGCGATGGCGGCAGAGACCATCGCCATCTCGAACGGTGTTGCCCGGACATCACGCTGGCCGATCGCGCTCTGGGCGAGTGCGGGACCGTCGAGGTCGGCGGGATCGGGGAAGAAGGACGTCTGCACAGGCAGTTCGAATGCCGGTGGGGTGTCAAAGCCGAAAGACGTGGCGGTTTCGGCGAGTACGGTCGCTCCGAGGTCGAGGCCGAGCATCGCGAAGATCGTATTGCACGATTTCCGGAAGGCGACGTCGAGAGTGACATTCGTTCCGTCCACACACGGTCCCCGCTCGTAATTGCGGATCGTGCTCGTGGTGCCGGGAAGGGGAAACTCGGTCGGGTCGAGAAAGGTCGTGTCGGGGCCGGCAACACCGTTCTCGATCGCCGAAGCGGCAACGATGACCTTGAATGTCGATCCGGGAGGGTACGTCCGTCCGATGGCCCGGTTGGCCAACGGTTCATCGGGGTCGTCGAGAAGGATGCTCCGCGCAGCGGCAGCGTCCGGAGCGAGCATCGCTTCCGGATCGAAGGAGGGTGTCGACACCATGGCGAGGATCGTCCCCGTCGAGGGGTCGATTGCCACCACCGAGCCTTTGCGCTCGCCGAGCGCCTCGAACGCAGCCTTCTGGAGGCCGTCGTCGAGGGTGAGTTGCAGACTCTTGGGGCGGAGATCTCTTCCCATCAGAGCGGCGATCACGTCCGAAAGCGTGAGGTCCCGCCTCGACCTGAGATCTTCGGCGTAGACGCGTTCGAGGCCCTCGTCTCCAAACAGAAGCGACGAGTATCCGACGACCTGTGCGAACGCGGGACCCTCGGGATACGTTCGGGTGAACCGGGAAGGATCGTCCGGATCGGCGATCGAACGGGCAAGAACCGTGCCGTCGGCGGTGACGATCAGACCGCGTTCCTTGCCACTGATGCCGGCGGCGACCCGTGGGTTCAAAGGATTGTCCCGATACCGAGCGGTGTCGATGGCCTGGATGTAGGTGACGTTGAGAATCAGGAGAGCGAATGCGACGAACAGGACGGCTGCGACGCGACGGATCGGCCCATTCATGGCTGTTCCTCGTGGGAGACGCGGGCGAGGAGCGCCAGGATCAAGAAGTTTGCCACCAGTGAGGAGCCTCCATAGGACATGAACGGCAAGGTGATGCCGGTGAGGGGGAGCAGTCTGGTGACTCCGGCAATGATCAAGAAGGCCTGCAACCCGAGGACGAACGACAGGCCGAAGGCGAGAAGTTTGCGGAACAGGTCACGTGATCGGAGTGCGATACCGAATCCGACGGCGACGAGCAGCGCGAACATCGAGATGACGGCGACGCTTCCGGCGAGACCCAACTCTTCGCCGACTGCAGAGAAGATGAAATCGGTCCATGCCGCGGGAATCCGATCCGGGGTGCCGACCCCGAGTCCTGATCCGGAAAGGCTGCCGGACCCGAGGGCAAACAAGCTCTGAAGGATCTGATAACCGGCGTCTGCCGGATCAGCGAAAGGATGGAGCCAGGCCGAGATGCGGCGGGCGACGTACGGGAAAGCGACCGCGGCCCCGGCTGCTCCGACGAGAAAGAGTGACCCGCCGGTAACGAGATAGGCTTTTCGGTCCGTGGCCGCGTACAGCATGGAGATGAAGACGGCGAAGAGAAGCAGCGACGCACCGAGATCTCGCTGGAAGACGAGGATTCCGAAACTGGCGACCCATGCGAGAAGCAAGGGGATGAGGTGTCGTGGTTCGGGAATCGAGAACCTTCCAAGCCGACGAGTCGATGCTGCCAGTGCCGGGCGCCGCTCCGAAAGGTACGAGGCGAGGAAGATGACGAGGACGATCTTGGCGATCTCTCCCGGTTGGAAATTGAGCGTGAGAGGTCCGATGACCAGCGTTGTCCAGAGGCGGGATCCACCTGCAACGACCCCGCGAACGGGAAAACTCCAATTGGTCGGGAGCATCGGCAGGAGCAGAAGACCGACGGAGATCGTGAGAGACGTATAACGGTACCGACGTAGAGGGGCGATACCGGTGCGCCGGAGGGCGAACAACAACAGAGCCGCAAGAGCGGCGGCGATCAGCAGCCACCAGCGTTGGAGAGCGGCGAACCTTGGGCTGATCCGGTATATCTCGATGAATCCGAGGGAGGTGAGGATGGCGGCAAGGGGAAGGAGAAAGGGACTCGCTCCGGCGGACCAGCGGCGAATGGCGACGTGGAGAGAGCCGAAGGAGATGGCGAAAACGACGAAGGTCAGCGCAACTTGCGCATCGATGACACCACCCTGAGCCAGGTTGACCAGACCGACTCCCATCGAAGCGATGACCGTCGCTCCGACGAGGAGCGCGGCCTCGGCATCCCGGGTCACGGCCGTGTGTCGACGACGACGACGGTGATGTTGTCGTAACCACCGGCTGCGTTGGCAGCTTCGATCAGGCTCCACACCGCTTCGTCCGGTGTGCCGCCTGCCAACTTCGCTGCAATGTCGTCATCGGTGATCATCGAGCTCAGGCCGTCGGTGCAGAGCAGCAATCGGTCGCCTGGCTGGAGATCTTCGGTGAGTAGATCGACTTCCACGGATCTGGCGAGACCGAGGGCACGCGTCAACATGCTGCGCTGCGGATGGCGCGCGACGTCCTCCGGTCTGATCTTGCCGGCCGCGAGGTATTCGGCGACGACGGAGTGGTCGGTGGTGAGTTGGCGGAGCACGCCCGAGCGCAGGAGATAGGCGCGGCTGTCTCCAACGTGACCGATGGAAACTGTGCCGTCCGGATCGAGTTCGGCGATCGTGAGGGTGGTTCCCATGCCGGTGAGGCGAGGGTCCTCGTCGGCTGCGTCGACGATCGCGTTATTTGCGGCGGCGATTCGTTCCTCGAGACTACCGACTGTCGCAATGGCGACCTCGATGGCTTCGGATGAAGCGATCTCACCGGCAACGTGGCCGCCCATGCCATCGGCAACGGCGAAGATCGACCGAGTATCGGAGCTGCCACTGGTTTTGGGGTAGAGGCAATCTTCGTTATTCGTGCGCACTCGCCCTTGGTGGGTTCCGCTTGCCCAGGTGAAGGTCATCGCACCTCCATGACCGTGTTGCCTACTTGGATGGCGTCGCCTTTCGTAAGAGTGAGCGGTGTCCCTACCCTTCTTCCGTTCACGTAGGTCCCGTTCGTGCTTCCGAGGTCGTGTACGACGATACCTTCAGGTCGGCGGATCAGTCGAAGATGGAACTCGGATGCATACGCGTCTTCGAGGACGACATCTGCCTGTGGACTCCTCCCCAGCACGACGGAGCCATGGACGGTGATCCGCTCACCGGCTTGTGAGTCCGATCGAACGATAACGACTTCTTCGCCAGAACGTGTCCGAACTCGCCATCCTTGGACTCCGCCCAGGTGGGCGGTCACGGCCCGTGCGACCTGCCACACGAACAGATAGATGAACGCGAGAAAGATGAGCTTGAGGAGTGTGAGCAGCAGTGCCGGCACCTGTTCCTCCCTGGTGACCGTCGAACAATACCTGTCATGAGGACAACTCGGTGCGTGCTCGTGAAAGCATCGAGTCCATCTCGAACCGCGGTCATGGTGTTCGAAAGTCGAACGTGACCGGACCGAAGGATACGACGGCGCCGTCATCTATGGGGGTCGGCTTCGTGATCGCTCCGCCGTCTACGGAGGTTCCGTTGGCAGAGTTGAGGTCATTGATCCAGATACGCGCTCCTTCTCGCCAGATGAGCGCATGAAGGCGACTGGCGCCGACATCTGCGATTGAGACGTCACACTCCACGGACCGGCCGACGAGCACCCTGTTGTACATCAATGGAAAGGGCGCGCCCGACTGCGGCACGAGACGCCCCCACGGGGGGCGCGGTCCCGGCGCTCGTTCCGATCTGCAGGAGATCTCGGTCTTGGCCACCTGATCCGAGTGCTCGATAACGACACTGGCGGGTCCGTTGAGACGCCAGCCACGTTCCATCGCCGTCTCTTCGAGAAGGAGCTCCAGGTGCCGGGGAAGCGCGTCGGGCACCTGCTGGGCGGTGTGAAGGGTGAGGATGTAGCGGCTCGGGACGGCGGGCCCTGCCGGTTCCTGTTCGATGCCGAGATCGGCCTCTCGGAGGAGGCGAATCCCCAGCTCGGAGGGGTGTAGGGGACCTCCGAACATCACACCTGCGAGGCCATCGACGAGGCGTTCGATGCGCCGTTCCAGATTCCGGGCGGTTCCCACCGGGCCATTGTATTCGATACTCCGAAAGACGTTGTCGGCCGGTGTAGGAGCCGGTCTTGGAGGGAAGAGCCATCTGGCACCGTGCTACGATGCCGTGCCCGGGCGAGTGGCGGAATTGGCAGACGCGCAGGCTTCAGGTGCCTGTGAGCTCACGCTCGTGGGGGTTCAAGTCCCCCCTCGCCCACGACGTGTTTCCTAGCAGCGCCCCGCGGCGGCGCGGACGTCGACGCACCGCCGCAGTTCTGAGCATCCTGACCATGGTTGTCCTCGTATTCCTGGCAGCCGGTCGGTTGCGTAGCGACACGCGCGCCTCGATCGCCTATCTCGTCGAGGCAAACGCGGCGGTTACAGGCTATCGGGACCTGGCTCAGCGATTCCAGGGGCAGATCTTGATGAAGCTGCCGGTCGCTCAGCGTGAGGATGTCCAGCTCTTGATGGACCAGTACGTGGAGGATGCTGCAACTGAGGCGGCCGGGCTGAGGAAGATGAGCGAACCGGCATCGACCGCGGCGGCCGCGGCGGCGCTCGACCTCGCCTTGATCTCGTGGGAAGATGGATTGCGATCGTTTACGCCGGGCCTGTTTGCTGTCGTGGACCGTCCAAAGGCGGAGGCGTCGGTGGAGGAGCTGTCCACGGCGCTGGCCGAATTGCAGGTAGGTGACCTGGCCTATGAGCGGTTCCTGGATGCGGTTGAGGAGCTGGGAACGAAGATCGACCTTCCCGTCGAGTTCCCTGCGGTCGCCTTTCTTCCGGCAAAGCTGGGGGCACTTCGTCACGCAACGGGAATCATGGCCGTCGTGGAGAATGCACAAGGTATGGCGTTACGACGCGACCTCGAGATCTCCGCAGTGAAACTCGAACCACAAGAGGTGGGGACCGATGACAACGGAGACCTGATCCTTCCGGCCACGGAGTCGCTGTTGGTGCGGGCGAGTGTCGGCAACCTGGGAAATGAGAAGGAAAAAGACGTCCGGGTGTCGGTCACATTGCAGAGTTCCGATGGTTCGATCCTGTACCAGGAAACGACTGATCTGGGCAGTCTCGACCCGAGAGGCTCGACGACGGTGGACTTCTCTGCTCTGCCGGTGACTGCAGGCAAGCGCTACACGATCCTGGTCGCCGTCACCGTGCTCCCCGGTGATGTGGACACCGGCAACAACGTCCGCCAGATCAAGATTCGCGTGAACGAACCGTCTTGATACCTTCGTACCTCGTATCTCGTAGTTCGTAGTTCGTATTCCGCCGTCAGCTCTCGCTCCTGGGTAGTTGACACGCCATCCTCTCGCCGGCCGCTTGGGAAATGTCGGCTGTCGATCCGGCTTGCGCCGTTAGCATCTGATCCATGATCGACCCGGCGATTCTTCGTGAAGATCCAGACCGTCTCAGACGCTCGCTCGCACGCCGAGGCGTAGAGCTGAGTGTCGACGAACTCATAGAACTCGATCGCCGCAAGCGGTCGTTGCGTGCCGAGGCGGAGCAGATTCGTGCGAAACAGAAGGAGATGGGGAAGGAGATCTCTCGTCTCCAAGGGGAGGCGAAGCAGATGGCCATCGGCAAGGCGAAAGCACTCGCCGATGAGTATCAGCGGCTCCTCGCCTTGGCCGACGAGGCGGACGAACGATTCAACGAGTTGTGGGTGAGGGTTCCGAATTTGGCGCACGACTCGGTGCCTGACGGCTTCACCGACAAGGATGCCGTGGAAGTGAGGCGCTGGGGTGAGCCTCGCAACTTTGATTTCGAGACGCTGGATCATCAGGCTTTGGGTGAGGCGCTCGGACTGATCGACGTCGAGCGTGGAGTTCGCACGTCGGGCGCCCGGTTCGGGTATCTCAAAGGTCGGGCGGTCCTGCTCGAGATGGGTCTGGTTCGCTGGGCGATGGACATGGCCGTTGCAGAGGGTCTTACTCCGATGCTGCCACCGGTGCTGGTTCGAAGGGAGGCGCTGTTCGGAACAGGGTTCTTTCCCGACGATTCGGAGCAGGTGTACGCCGTGGAGAAGGACGACCTGTACCTGGTAGGCACGGCCGAGGTTCCTCTCGCCGCGTACCACGCCGGTGAGATTCTCGATGAGGAGATGCTCCCGGTTCGATACGCCGGTTTCTCGACGTGCTTTCGGCGCGAGGCGGGCACATACGGGAAAGACACGAGAGGGATCTTCCGAGTCCATCAGTTCGACAAACTGGAGATGTTCTCCTTCTGTCATCCGGATACTTCCTGGGAGGAGCACGAACGGCTGCTCGCATTCGAGGAACGGATCGTGCAGGGCCTCGAACTGCCGTACCGGGTGGTCAACATTCCCGTCGGAGATCTTGGTGCATCTGCCGCCAAGAAATACGATATCGAGGCGTGGTTCCCGTCGATGGGTCGGTATCGGGAGATCACATCGTGTTCCAATACGACAGACTTTCAGTCACGACGGCTGAAGATCCGTTTCCGATCTGACGCGGGAAATCGACTGGTACACACCCTGAACGGCACGGTCGTCGCGGTGGGACGAACGATCCTGGCGATTCTCGAGAACCATCAGCAGGCAGATGGAACGGTCAAGGTGCCCGCCGCTATCCGTCCCTATGTCGGGTTCGATGTGATCGGCCCGTGACCGAAGAGATCTTCTCTCGGATCGCCGGACGGTACGACCTTCTCAACCGTGTGCTGTCGTTCGGTCGTGAGCAGGCATGGCGGCGCTCAGGTGCCCGCTCTTTGCCGGAGGGCCGTGTCCTCGACCTCGGCGCGGGCACGGGTGCAGCCATGCCCGTATTCGGAGACCGTCAGGTCGTGGCGGTCGACCCGGTACCGCAGATGCTGGCGCTGAACCCGGCTTCGGCCAAAGTGGTGGCGGTGGGGGAGGCGCTGCCCTTCCGTGATGGGACCTTCGATGGAGTGCTCTCCGCGTATGTGTTCCGTAACCTGACATCGGTTCCCGATACCTTGAGGGAAGTGGCTCGCGTGTTGCGCCCTGGTGGAGCGCTCGTGGTGATCGGCCTCGGGCGGCCACGGGGACGGCGCTGGGCGACGGTCCATCGTATGGGGACTTCACTGGTCCTGCCTACGATCGGTGCGCTCGCCGGAGCCAGGGACGAGTACACGTATCTTCACCGGTCTCTGGACAAACTGCCGCCCCCCGAAGAGTTGTTTACCGAGGGCCCTCTGACCCTGGAACGCGTATGGCGGATGGGACCGCTCGGATTCGTCTACGGCGCGGTGCTTCGCAAGTAGACGGGAAGCATTCGGCGGGGATCAGAGATCGCCACGGAGCAGACCGTACTCCAGCAGGTCCGTCACGTGCCCTTCCTTCACGATGGCCTCACGCAGGCGGCCTTCGAGCCGGAACCCGCACTTCTCCAGGACGCGTGCCGACGCGGGGTTCCATCCGAAGACGGTCGCATACAGGCGGTTGACGGCAAAGGTGTCGAATACGTAACGGGTGAAGCGGCGCAGCGCTTCGGTCGCAACGCCTCGTCCCCAGACGTTCGGGGCGAGCCAGTACCCGACGTTTGCAGCGTGTTGCTGCTCGGCGGTCAGGAGGTGGGCGCCGATACCTCCGACGACGGCCGATTCCACGACGATGGCGAAGTTGAATTGCGGGTCGCCTTCCTGAGAGCATTTGGCGATCCAGTCGGCGGCGTCGTCGATCGTGTACGGGTGGGGGAAGAGGTCGGTCATGTTGCGCCAGATGCGCCGGTCGTTGGCGATGGCGGCAAGCCTGTCCCGATCGGTGCTCAGCCACGGCCTGAGGGTGCAGGAGCCCGTGTCCAGTTTCATCCACCCAGACTACCGGGCGTCAACGCGTCTCTGGCTGTTGGCCGACAGCCGTGGGCCGGGAACTGATCGTGCCCCTGCCGTCGACCGTCGGCCCGTCGGCGCTTTCCGGGTCGTTGGCTCCGGTCAGGCGACCCTGCGGCACCCAGGGCGGCCCGCTTAGGGCTGCTTCCTTCCGGACCTGACCCGGTTCACGGTGCCCTGCCGCGCAGGACCCAACGTTCAACACCACGTGCCCGGTGCTGCCCGAAAGGCAGATGGCCTCGGGCAGGGTATTCGGCCCCGCATGGAGAGGGTTTCGGGTTCAGGGCACCCCTAGCGCCCCGCCTAGCACGATCACCGGTGATGGTAATCGAGTCTGAAGGTTGCCAATTCGGCGCGGGTGGAGGGTCTCCGGTCGATCGAGTACGCCTCTGCCGACGCCGGCTCGTTCCTCGCCCAGCCCACTTCACCCCGAGCTGGAAGAGTGAGGCCCGTCGAGGGCAGGCGTCCAGCGGAGGGAGAGGGATTCGAACCCTCGAGGGCGTGGTAGCGCCCTACGGCATTTCGAGTGCCGCGCACTAGGCCAGACTATGCGATCCCTCCGGCAGCCAGAGATTGTACCGTTGCGGCACAGGGTTCCATCCTCTGTGAGAATGAGTACATGATTCGCTCTGAAGCAGGACTGCTCCGCACTGTCATCGTCCACCGACCTGGCCTCGAACTAGATCGGTTGACTCCTTCGAACAAGGACGAGTTGCTCTTCGACGAGCTGATATGGGTGGAGAAGGCTCAGAACGAACACGACGCCTTCGTCGCGACGATGATCATCGCAGGGGTCGATGTCCTCTATCTGACAAACCTCCTCGAAACGGTCCTGGCCGATGGCAACATCGCCGAAGCGTTCATCTCTGAGCAGGTCGGCGATGATCTGTGTGGACGCCGGCTGGCAGGCAAGGTGAGGGGACTTCTGACCGACCTGGACACCGGTGGGTTGGTGAACCATCTCATCGGGGGTGTGAGTTTCGGGGATGTCGGGGAGACCGACGGCCTGGTGGCGGCGTTACACGGACCTGATGACTTCGTGCTTGCCCCGATCCCCAACGCGGTGTTCATGCGGGATTCTTCCGTATGGGTCGGAGATGGCGTGATCTTGAGTCCGATGAATCGTATCGTCAGGCGGAGAGAGACGGCATTGTTGAAACTCGTGTATCAGCATCATCCGCGATTCGCCGGGGTGCCGATCTGGTTCGGAGACCGGCCAGGAGATCACTTTCCCGCTTCGGTCGAAGGGGGTGACATCCTCGTTGTCGGAGACCGAGGCTTGGCAGTCGGCATATCGGAACGGACGTCTCCATCGGGGGCAAGCGCGATGATCTCCAGACTGTTCGAAGAGGACGTCGTGGATCGGGTTCTGGCGGTGGAGTTGCCCAAGGGAAGGGCGACGATGCATCTCGATACGGTCGTGAGCATGGTCGATGGCGATGCCGTTGTGATATACCCGAGGATTCAGGCCCGTGTCCGGTGCTTCAGGGTGACTCCGGGGGAGGGCGGTTATCCGAAGACCCGGGAAGTCGCGGGTCTGGCAGAAGGGCTTGCATGGGCTGCCGGTATTCCCCGGATGCGAGTGATCGAACCGACGCTGAGGAAGGTGGAGGCCGATCGTGAACAGTGGAACGACGCCAACAACACGTTCGCGATTGCTCCGGGTGAGGTCGTCGCGTATGAGCGTAATGTGGTGACCAACCGGATTCTCGAGGACGCCGGGGTCATCGTGCACCGCATTCCGTCCTATGAACTGCCACGAGGGAGGGGCGGACCGAGATGCATGACGTGCCCGGTAGACAGAGAACCCGTTGCGGGGTGAACCGGTGTTGAGGTTGGGCCATCGAGCGAGGAGAGGTGAGCAGTGCGTCGGCTGATCGTTGTGGCGCTTGCCCTGGTAGGAGCGAGCTGTGTTGCAGGACCGACCGTGCAGCCGACCTCGACGGCGCCTCCGCCCGCGGTTCCTTCCTCGCGGGTGCCCGAGCCGACCTCGACGGCGCCGCTCCAGCCGATGCCGACGAGTGGTCCGGACAGCGGCCATGTGACCGCCTACTTCTTGTTGGATGACGGCGGTGAGGCCAACCGCCCCGGTCCATCGCTCGTGCCCGTCGATCGAATCGCCCCGGATGACGGCCTGGCTTCGGCGTTGCGCGTCCTCCTCGAAGGGCCATCGCCGGAAGAACGTGAAGCGGTGCCTGCGATGACTTCCGCGATTCCTGCCGGAACCGAGCTTCTCGATGTCTCGGTTGCCGACGAAGTGGCCACGGTGGATCTATCAGAAGGATTCGAGTCGGGCGGCGGGTCTTTCTCGGTCAAGGCGAGGCTTGCCCAGGTGGTGTTCACCGCGACCAGGTACGAGCATGTCAATTCGGTCATGTTCAAGCTGGACGGCGCGCCGGTAACTACGTTCTCCGACGAGGGTCTCGACCTGGAGGGAGTCCAGACTCGAGCGAATTATCTGGACGTCCTCCCGATGATCTTTGTTGATCATCCGACCTACGAGGGTGTCTTGGGGAATCCCGCCCATCTCGAAGGGATGGCCGCCGTGTTCGAAGCAACGTTTCAGGCGGCGATCAGGGATGCGAAAGGACGGATCATTGCGGAGCCGCCGTACCTGATGACCACCAACGGAGTGGGCTGGGGAACCTTCGGCATGACAGTCCCCTATGACGTCGATGAACCACAGTGGGGCAGCCTGATCGTGTGGGAGGATTCCGCGAGAGACGGTTCTCAGATCAACGTTCGCGAGTATCCGGTGTGGCTCACACCCACAGATAAGTGACAATCGTCGGCGCCCGTGGGCCGGTGAGAAGCCATCAGCGGAACGTCGCGTCGCTCGCCCCGCGGTTTTGCTTCGCATCATGACTGCGATGCAAAGCATGCAAGACGCGATCGAAGCGAGTTCCGGTCAGCGACGTGAACCGAAGAACTGTGACAAGAGCGTCGCGCTCTCGTCGGCCATGACTCCCGCCACGAGCTCGCATCGATGGTTGAGGCGGGCATCCTGGGGGATGTTGTAGAGGCTCCATGCCGCCCCGGCCTTCGGGTCGGGCGCCCCGTAGACGATCCGGTCGAGTCTGGCCCACACCGAGGCGCCCGCGCACATCGGACACGGTTCCAGTGTCACGACGAGCGTGTGCTCGTGCAGACGCCAGTCGCCCAGTTCTTGTGCTGCCGCCGAGATGACCAGCATCTCGGCGTGGGCGGTTGGGTCGGATCGTTCGAAGGTACGGTTGTGGTCGGCGGCGACGATTTCACCTGCCGAGTCGATGAGGACTGCTCCGACGGGGACGTCGCCGTGGGTCGGCGCCTTGGACGCTTCGGAGAGGGCGGCACGCATCGCAGCGTCGAATCCGGTGTTGGTCATCACCCCTACACTATGGGGATTCCGGAGGGATCGCATAGTCTGGCCTAGTGCGCACGCCTGGAAAGCGTGTAGGGGGTTCACGCTCCCTCGAGGGTTCAAATCCCTCTCCCTCCGCAAGGACGCCGAGTGGTCGCGCCGCTTCGTAGTTCGTACCGAGTACTTTGTACCGAGCGCGACGGCCCCGTCGTCGTGTTGGAGGGATGGCCGAGCGGACGAAGGCGGCAGTCTTGAAAACTGCTGAACCCCGTCAGGGGTTCCGTGGGTTCGAATCCCACTCCCTCCGCACGGTACCCTGTACCGAGTGCCACGCCGGCGAAGCCGGTGTGCTGGAGAGGTGGCCGAGCGGTCGAAGGCGCTCGCCTGCTAAGCGAGTAGGGGGCTAATACTCCCTCGAGGGTTCAAATCCCTCCCTCTCCGCCAAGAAGCCCGGCTTCTGCAGGGCTTCTCACGTGAGCCCGACGAATGTCGCCGCGGCCTCCGCGATCCGGGTTGCGGCCTCCAGGGCATCCTGCTCGACGTCCATCACCGAGTCGTCTGGACCAAGATGTGCGCGGAGATCGACGTAGATCTTCAGTTTCGGCTCGGTTCCACTCGGTCGAATCAGGACTCTGGCATCGCCGTCGAGGTCGAGAGCGACGAGGGGGGTCGCTCCCAGCCAGCGGGGTCTGCGGTCGGCTCCGACGCGGAAGTCTGTTGCTCGGAGCACTGTTCGGCCGTCGAGTTGATCGGGGACCCGCTCCTCGAGCAGCGCCATCGCCGCTTCGATGTCGGCGATGCCTTCCGCTCCCGGGCGTACGATGCTCTTCTGGGTGCTCACCCACAGGCCGTGATTGCGATACAGGCGTTCCAACCGGTCGAGCACCGTGATGCCTTCTGCATGACAGGCGGATGCCAGGTCCGCGAACACGACGGCTGCGCTGATGCCGTCCTTGTCACGCACGGCGTGTCCCACCGAATAACCGAGTGCCTCTTCATACCCGAAGGCAAAGCGGCCGGTGCCCGCCGCTTCGAGGTCGAGAGCAGCATTCCAGATCCACTTGAAGCCGGTGAGTGTCTGATCGAAATAGGCACCGTGGCGCTGTGCAATCGAGGAGAGCATCGGTGAGGAGACGATGCTCTCGATCACGATCGGGCGATGATCCGGGTCCGACCAGTGCTCGAGTACGTAGTCGGCCAGCAGACAGCCGATCTGGTTGCCGGTGAGCCCGCTCCAAGTCCCGATGGAGGGGAGGGCGACGGCGAGACGGTCGGCGTCCGGATCGTTGGAGAGGATGATGTCGGCGTCGGTGCGTTCCGCCAGGGCGATCGCGAGATCGAGTGCTCCGGGTTCCTCCGGGTTGGGGAAATGCGTCGTTGGGAAATGTCCGTCGGGTTCGACCTGTTCGGGGACCGGGATCACACGCCGATAGCCGGCTCGATGCATCGCCTTTTCGAAGAAACGCCAGCCCACGCCGTGCATCGGCGTGTAGACAATCCGCAGGTCCTGTTCCGCTTGCGCGTTGCCACGAGCGTTTTCGAGATCCGTCAGGTAGCGGTCGAGGAGATCGTCGGGGATGCGCTTGACGCCGTCCGCATGGAACGGGTCGTCGTGACGGGGCACCTCGACGGCAGGCCCGACGCGGTCGATCGCCGCGGCGATCTCCGTGTCGGTCGGCGGCACGATCTGCACGGCGTTGGGTGCGTACACCTTGTAGCCGTTGTAGTCGGCCGGATTGTGACTCGCAGTGATGATGATCCCGGCCTGCGCGCCGAGCACGCGAGCTGCGTATGCGACGATCGGAGTCGCGACTGGGGCGTCGAAATACTGGATGGGGATTCCGGCTGCCGCCAGAACGGCGATCGTGTCTTCGAGGAATTGTGGGCTGGAGAGTCGAGCGTCCCTGCCGACGACGACCAGGCCCGGGTTGTTCGCGAGGACGTGGTCGGCGACGCCACGGGTTGCCCGGATGATGACGGCGCGATTCATCCGGTTGGAGCCGGCGCCGACGATGCCCCGCAGTCCGGCCGTGCCGAATTGGAGAGTGCCCTGCATACGATCCGCGAGGTCGTCGAAGTCGCCGGAGTCGATCACGGCCTGAAGCTCTTTACGGGTCGCCGGATCAGGGTCACCGGCGATCCAAGCGGCGGCAGCGTCGAGGAGATCGTTGATGGTGGTCATGGCCATAGCGTACCTACCCGTTCTCGTGACGCTTGATGGGGATTATTCCTGTGAAACGTCACGAGAACGGGAAGTTTCCGTTTTCGGTCGGTCCGACTACCTTTACGGGTGCTTCCAAAGCATGCGCCCGTAGCTCAATTTGGATAGAGCGTCTGACTACGGATCAGAAGGTTGGGGGTTCGAGTCCCTCCGGGCGTGCCGCCGGAATCCCCTGTGATCACAGGGGATTTCGTCTATTCGGCTGTGAGCGCCACAACGTCTGGTCCGCATTTGGTCCGCATTTGGTCCGCGAGAGCCTGACTCCGCACCGCATCCAATGCTGTCGCCAAGGTCTCCAAATCGGACGGAAACAGGTGCCCGTATCGGTCCATCGTCACCGAGATCGACGAATGACCAAGGTGAACCTGGATGGCCTTCGGGTGCGCTCCCTGGGCGATGAGCAAAGATGCGCACGTGTGTCTCAAGTCGTGAATCCGGAGTCCATCGGGGAGACCCGCGCCAGCCACCGCCTTGTACCAGACCTGGCGACGGAAGTTGGAGTTGCGGAGTGGCTGTCCTTGCAGCGACGTGAAGACCAGCGCATCGGGATGCTCGTCCACCCGGTGGGCGAGGTGTTCAGCCAAGAGGTCACGGAGGAAGCTGGGGACCACGACCATCCGCGTTCGGTACGTCTTTGTGGAGCCAAAGAAAATCTTGCCCCGGGCCTCTGACAAGGACTCGGCTACCTCGATGCGTGATCTCAGTAGTTGGCACCGCTTGCGACGTAGCGCTGCCGCCTCACCCCATCGGAGTCCCCCGTAGGCCAGCAGATACACAAGCGTGGCATAGGGCTCCCGAATCTCGAGCGCAAGACGCTCAACTTCCTCGGCCGACAAGAAGAGCATCTCAGGATCGGCCTGGCGGGCGACTTTCACCCCAGTCACAGGGTTGGCGACCAGGTAGCCGGTTTCGACAGCCAGCTTGAGCATGCTGTTGAGCACCTGCCGAGCCTGTCGCATCCCAGAGTGGCCGAGACCGGAGGCCTGGAGATCGGCCACCCATTCCTCGACCGCCATACGGTCGACGTGACGCAGCTCGAAACCTCCGAAGGTGGGCAGCACATGAGCGCGCAAGTTGGACTCGTAGCCGACAAGAGTCTTCGGTTTGAGGTGGGCCTTGGTGCGGAGCCACCGGTCGGACCATTCGGCGACCGTCGTCTTGGAGAGTCGGGGGTCTGTCCACTCGCCTCTTAGTTTGTCGGCCTCCACGATGACCGAGAATCGATCGGCATCCGACTTTCGGAGAAAGCTCCGGGCTCGTTCTCGACCTGTTGGATCTCGGTAACGCACCTGCCACGGGTGGCGCCTCCCGGGTCGGTGTTGGATATGGGCCACCTTTCGTACCTCTTTCCTCGTCCTTGTTAATCAAAGCGCATCTGTCATGGCCGCGTCGTGGTTAGGTGTGCTCGCAAATGGATGGCGCATTCCGTCAACGTACTCTTTCCAGGAGCTGGTTGTTGATCCACTCCTCGATGTCGCTCCAGCGGTAGCGAAGATGCTTGCCGGCGCGAAAGCCGAGGGGTCCTTCTCGGCGGTAGCGCCAGGCGTAGATCGTTGCGATGGGGACCTCGAGGTAGTCGGCGAGTTCTTGGGCTGAGAGCAGCGGATCGAGGTTGTTCATGGCCCGAGTGTGCGGTGGGACCCTTTCATCTCGATGCCATTTGAGTGTCAACAGGCCTGTCATCCGGATGCTATTTCGGCTATTTCCCCTGGTCAGCGGCCTTCTTGGAGATGTTCGCGGCCGGTGCACCCCGGGTTACTCCGTGGCTGTCGACGGTGTTTGTACCGGGGTGATGTGTGACACCTTGTACTTGGATCTTATGTGACACTTCTTCGTCGTCGTGGGGGTTGTCGTCCTCGTTGTTTGGGTTGGTAGTACCGGTCGGGGTTGAT
>JAADGS010000075.1 GCA_013152275.1 Actinomycetota bacterium
ATGCCGAAGACGTCGCGCAACAGGTGTTCCTGGTTGCATTTGTGCACCGAGACGAGTTCGAGTTCGACAGGGAGGACGCACGGCCGTGGCTCTGCGGCATCGCTCGAAATCTTTGCGGCCGCCATTTCCGTACCCAGTGGCAGATTCGACACTTGACACATCGGCTTCCACCCCCCCCCATCGGTCTCCGTGCCCGATATCGCCGTCGCCAGGCGGGTGGATGCACAGCGTCTGCGGGGACCCCTCTACGCGGCGATATGCGAACTGTCGCCGTCACAGGCAGAGACTCTCATCCTGCATGCAATTGACGACCTCACTCACAAAGAAATTGCAGCTCTACTCGACATCAAGGTCGGAACCGTGAAGTCCCGACTGTCGCGTGCCAAGGCACAGATCCGCACATGTTGGGACACCGAAACGCACGGAGAGATAGGCCCGGACGGTCGCCCCACTGTGAAACCGGCCGAGGGATGGACCCCTGATGGAACCCAAAACGGTTCAGATGGCAATACATAGTGAGTACCGCAAACGCGGTGCCGAAAACTATAGAAGGGAGAAGATAGTGAGACGACCAATCACCGTGCTGGCGATGGCGATCATGCTGGTGTTGACCAGCATGACGGTTGCCTCGGCCGTTACCGTCGAGAAGAGTGTTAACGGTGGCTGCCGCATCGGTGCACAGGCCTACGAAAGTTGGACAAAGGCGACACACGTTTCCTATGACGACAACGGAGGATGCGCCAAGATCGCACAGAAGAACAAACGTAGGTGCTGGGGCAGCAACTACACATACAGCACGCAATACACCTCTGCAGAGGTCATCGACCTGCGTTACGCCGGTTGTGATGCTCTCTACACAATCACGTACGCCAAGGATGTCAATTGGAACTACCTCGGTTCCGTGAAGGCTGAGGTCTGATGGCATTGCACGTCGCAACGGGGGGTCCGCCTATCATTGGCGACCCCCCCGTTCACTACCCGGGGACTCGGTGGCCGATGTCGAAAACACTACGCAGCATCGTCTGGATTGTCGCAGCGTTTGCGCTTGTGGCTTCGGCGTGTTCATCAACCACTACACCCGAGGTGGTCGAACCGGCGGGAGCAGTTTCGTTCGCCGATCTTGAGGCCGCGGCGCTTGCTACCGCCGACTGTATGCGGGGCGCCGGATTGGAGGTCACGCGCCCTCCCGACTACAACCCGGATGCGTTCGTCTTCGGTTTCGAGTGGCGCGACGGAAGTCTTGGCGAGGAGGAGCAGGACTCTATATTCCGGAAATGTTCGGAGGAGCACTATGAACCCATCAGCGCGTTGTGGTTGGATGCCAATCAAGCCGAGATCGATGCGCAGAATCGGGCGCTCGATGAAGGCATCATTCTCTGTCTGCGTGATAGGGGGATCGAGGTGACCGAATTGACACCGGCGACCCGTGACGAACTGGACACCACGAACCCAGGTGCGCGACGTGAATGCCTTCTTGAATACCTCGACAGCCGACAGTCGTCGGGCGGATAGGACATCACATTTCCAACAAACGTTCCTCGCGCCCGTATCTGGTTGCCGCCGCGGCTTTGCTGGGGCTTCTTGTTCCGTCCGCGGTGCTTGCGTTCGTTCTCATGGCTGATGATCAGCGGCCGCTGCAACAAGATATCGATCCGCAACCGGTGGTTCTCCCGACTTCGGACGGTACCGTGACGGGAGTCCAGCCCGTTATCGTCAACCTGTTCTGGGGTACACCTACCACCGCTGTGAGCCAAGGTGGAAACGGAATTGTGACGTCAGTTGACGTCACAACCGGCGGCGTTCTCAGGAACGGCGATCAGATCGCAACGGTTTCTGGCAGGCCCGTCCTTGTCCTGGTGGCGCCCGAACCGATGTACCGGCCCCTAGCTCTCGGTGACGAAGGTCCCGATGTTGTAGCCCTCGCCGGTGTACTCACCGACTTGGGTTATCTGGAATCTGCTGCTCAGCGCCCTGAGCAGGTGGATCGAGAGTTGTCCGACGCCATCGCGGCGTTCAATGAATCCGCCGGGAAGAAGCAATTCCGCTACAACTCTCGGGGGCGGATAGTCGGACCTGAGTTCGACTACCGGCTCCTCGCATGGCTCGGTCCGGTCGAGATGGTCGTTGGCGCGATCGCTATCGAACCCGGCCGACCCTGGCCAGCCGCCGGCGAAACGTTCCTGAGCAGCGAGCCGAGATTGGTGTCCGCTGCGGTAGCCGTCAGTCGAGAGGACGGCTCTTTCGTGTCGGTCGATGAGACGTACATTCTTGAGATCGAAGGTGTCCAGCTGCCGCTGACGTACCAGGGTCAGGTCGAAGACTTGTCACTGGATCAGCTTGTGGGGGTGCTTCCTCGTCGCGGATCTGAGGAGAGTATCCAGGGCACCATCCGACTTGCTTCACCTGGCCAGGCTCTGAAGATCGCGCCATCAGCCATCGTGAGCGACGGCTCAATCCTGTGTGTGTTCGTCCCACAGGGCGACGACCGTTTCGAGCCGATCGCGGTTGCGATCCTTGACTCCTCATTCGGTGTGACGCTCATTGCTCCCGATCCCCGGATCGACGCGGTAGTGGTGAACCCGCAGGATGTCTTCGACCGGGCGTCATGCAACTCGTAGCCACCGATATCTGTCATGAGTTCTCGAACGTGCGCGTTCTCGATCAGGTATCGCTCATAGTTCGCCGCGGAGAAGCCGTGGCCGTCGTCGGTCCGTCGGGGAGCGGCAAGACCACGCTGTTGAGTATCTTGGGCGGACTCCTGTCGCCAATCTCCGGCGAAGTAGCCGTAGGGTTCGATTCCGGTAGGTCGGATCACCATGTTGTCCAGCATGTCGCATGGATCCACCAGACCACGAACGGACTGATGTCGCGCCCGGCGGTCGACAACGTGGCTCTCGGTTGTTTGGCGACTGGGGCGACGCACCGTCGAGCTCGTGAGCGTGCCCTTGAGCTTCTCGATACTGTGGACCTCGGAGGTTTTGGAGACTTCGGGACTGCAAAGTTGTCCGGAGGGCAGTTGCAGCGCGTCGCGATTGCTCGCGCGCTGGCGCTGCAGGCGCCGTTCATACTGGCCGACGAACCAACGGGTCAGCTCGACGCAGAGACCTCCGGGTTGGTAGTGGACCTTCTTGTCGACCAAGCCGCACACACGTTCGGCCAGGCCGTTGTCGTTGCAACTCATGATGCCCTGGTAGCGACAAGGTGCGACCGGGTCATTCGCCTCGGGGGCGCTGTATCCGAGGGTGGAAACTGATCATGGGTGGGAAACTGGTAAGCGGTTGGCGTGTGAGATCTCTCCTTCGAGAGGGCCTAGAGAACGCGATCTACGGCGGCTGGCGTACCGTTGCTTTCGTCGCTATCGGGGCCCTCGTTGTCACCGGCGTATCGTTCCTCGAGGTGCGGGCGGTGAGCACTGCACAAGCCGCCGAACAAGCACTCGTCGATCGAGGCTCTGCTGCAATCGTTGTTTCTCCCAGGCCGAATAGCGATCTCAGCCTCCGCGTTGAGCAATGCGGGGTCCTCAACTCGGCGGAGGGGGTCCGTGCGGCAGGTCCGGTTTGGCAACTCGTGAGTGTGTCCTCAAGAGCCGTGCCGAACCGCGGCATACAGGCACTGATGACTGCCTTCGGCGGAGTTGAGGTTCTGTCAGGGAGCCGATTCGACGTACCGCCACGGACGCTCGTCGCATCGGAAACGGTGGCGTCGGAACTCGGGCTCCTGCCCGGGTCACAGTTCCCGATCGTTGGAGGGCCTGCCTATACCGCCGAGAACATCGAGGTTGCCGCGGTGGTCGACTTCGGGCAACGCCGAGCCTCCTACTCGACCGCGGTGGTCATCCAAGGATTCAGTACATCCCCACCGCAGGAATGCTGGGTCGAATTCATGCCCTGGGTCAGCGCCGGAACCATGGTGGAGGTGGCGGCGTCGTTCTCCGGCAGTGCAAATGATCTGAGTGTGACGTTGCTTTTCCCTCTGAACGATCTAACACAGGCCCCGATCGAAGCGTTCATGCGCAGACCCATGCAGCACGGCTGGCTTGCAGCAGGGATCGTGCTCAGCACCATGAGCTATTTCGTGAACCGGGCCCGTCGAGGAGAAGACGCCTTGTACCGAGCGTTCCGTGCAGGGCGTTTTGGCACAATCGTGATATCACTCGCAGAAACGGCGATCGTCGCCGGTGCTGTTCTTGGAATTTCAGCGACATGGCTGCTTGTGGGATATACATTCGGCGGGACGTCGCCCGCGGCGTCGGGTATGGGTCTATCCCAGGCAGTGCGCGCTGTGTTGCTCTTTCAGGTGCTGGGTTGGCTCGTGAGCTTGCTCGGCCTCCGTAAACCCCTCATCGACCTGCTCAAGGGGTAGCGGTCCTAGGCGCGACGTCCTGCTGATGGAACCCAAACGGTTCAAATGGCAATACATAGTGAGTACCGCAAACGCGATTGAGCACCTTTCGATTCGGCCCGCAGTCGTCTACACCTTGGCAATACTTGTCGTCTCATCGCCACCAGCAGTTGGAGCGGTGCGGCCAGCCAGACACCGTTGAAACACCGGGCTTAGTACCATGGGGGTCCTGCTGGTGGCAAGAATGTGAAGAGGAGTTGTTGAATTGAGACGTCTTCTATCCAATCTACGGGAATTGCTGTTCCAGAGGAAGTGGTCGCGCGAAGTCAGGATTGTCGTTGTCGGGATCGTGTTAACGGTTGTCGCTGCGGTCGATCTGGCGTGGTCGAGCTTCGGTGGACAGAGTGATCGCGTCGCACTCGCAGCAGGATCTCTCACCGGCGCACTTCTCGTCGTAGCGGGTGGCGCGATAGTCGGTTGGCGAAAAGCTGAGTCGCGACACAACTAAGGAATCAGGTGGAGTCGCTTCGCGACGCTGTGGTGCCCGTGGGCTTGGTGCGCGGGTTTTCCGCGGTTGCTGAGGGATGGTTATCCCACACGAACTAGTTGGGAAATGGGACTATCGTATTGGGTACATCGTCTCCGTCAATCGAACTGTCACAGTGGATGCGCAGCACTACGCCAGAGGTGTAGGCAGCCGAACATGGAGGGCAACACAATGACCACCAAGGCGAGCCGTACTTCGACACCGGTTCCACCGTGGGCGTGGCACGTTATCCGATTCGCAGTGTTCGGCGCCGCCGCTGTGATACCTCCACCGCTGATCGTTGTCGCGCTCGCGGCCGGTTGGATCGTGATTCTCGCCGTCGAGGGTCGCAAGGGTGTTCCCATCGCTGTTCTCTGGACCCTTGCTGCCGTCGCAATCAACGTCGTGATGTTCGCATCGCTTCCCGGCGGGTAGATCGGCTAGATGTCGCTCCGGAGTACCCGCAGGCAAGGTCGTCGCTGGATCGCAGCTGTGGTGGGCGGAATCGTTGCGCTCGGCGTTGTTGCTGCTTTGTATTACAACATTGGGTCAAGTGCCGCGCTGAGTGATCAATGCTCGGCTACACCACCGGATGCGTCGGTCGCGAGACTTGAAGCGTCCTCCATCTCGGCTGGGTCGTCGATCTGGCCCGTTGGTTTCGAATGCATCTTCACCGACGCCAACGGGCAGGTACTGGCAAGGGAGTATGTCGGGTTCTGGCCATGAATCAACGGCACTTGCGAATTGTGGGGACCGCAGCGGCGGATAGTCGATGGTGCTCACCGCTCCAGTCGACTGCATGTTGCTTCGGCGTTGATGCCATGAGGGGAGAGGTTGGCGACTTCGGCAGACCCGCATCTGAGGATATGGCAGACCCCCGATGGAACCCAAAACGGTCTAAATGGCAATACATAGTGAGTACCGCAAAAGCGATACCAAACACAGAAGGGGAAAAGACGATGAAGACCACCATTCGCCGGTCTCGACTGGCAAGCCTTGGCCTGGTCCTGGCGCTGGCAGGTGTACTCTCGGTTCTGCCCGCCGTGACGCCCGAAGTGCAGGCTGCCTGTGACTACCCTGAGGCCGCGTTTACCATAGATTCGGGTTGGGGCAAGGAGTGGACACCGAACGTAAGCACCTGTGACTCGGACCAATACTATCGTGGCAAAGTGTATGACACCCGTACGGATGGCTCTTGTGTCTGGGTCCAGTTCCGCGAGGGCTCGACGGTGTACACCCAGGCGGTGTCGTGTAATTCGTACGGCATTAACTACTCGTTCTGGGACCAGAACGGGAACGGCTGGAGCACGATCAGAATCTGCCGAAATACCGGTTGTTATCCTACTGCCGCGTGGGGCTACTACACGGACTTTTACTAAGGCGATGCGGACGTCCACTATTGCTCGACGACTCGCCTTGATCGCGGCTTTGTTGCTCATAGTTGGTGCGTGCTCTGTCGCTGAGGACACGGCGGTGGCTGTGCGGACTTCGGAACCGGTCTCCGAACGGATCACGGTTCCTGTGAGTACGACCAGTACTGAACCAACCGACGTGGTAGCAACCGACCCTGAGCCTCCGTCGGACAGCACCGCCTCTGAGGATCAGAGTGGCATCCCGATATCTCCTGTCGAAACTGCCTTGCCCTATTTGCGGCTGACCCGAAAGCAGTATCAGGACCTCGCTATTGCGGGGCAGAGGAGGTACGAGGAGGAGCTTGCGACGTGTATGCGCAGCGAAGGTTTCGACTATGTGCCCATTGACGTGACCCAGCCGGCGTTGTTGAGTACACCCGTTGGGCCGATGTTGCTCACCGAGGACGAGTTCCGTGACCAGTACGGCTACGGTGCTGCGTTCAATGCGCGCCTGGCGTTCGAGCCGATGACGGCGACGTTCATTAATCCGAACGTGGACATTGTTGAGGCTCTCGGTGAATCCGAGCGCGAGGCATACAACGCGCAGATGCGTGTGTGTCGTCGCCTACTTCAGGAGACCCTGCCGAATCCGTTTGATCCGCCGCTGCAACGAGAAGGGGACGAGCCCAGTCTTCAATTATGGCTCATGGAACAGTTGGCGCTCATAGACGAAGCTGTCGGCAAAGACCCCCGGGTGTTGGCCGCTGAGGATTCCTGGTCACGTTGTATGGCTTCCGAAGGATACGATCTAGCGTCGCCAGCGGATGCATACGAATTCATTGCCGAACAAGCTGCACCGATTGTTGCCCGCGTGAGCGAGGGCCTCACCGACGAGATTGAGGAGGCACTGCAGGATCTTCAGGTCTACGAGCTCCAGGTTTCGGATGCGGACTGGAAGTGCGCCGAAGAACTCGAGCTTGACGAGACGATGAGGACGGTGCGCTTCGAGTTGGAGACGAAGTTCCTCGAAGAGAACGGCGATCGCGTTGCGCTTCTTGCCGCCGAAAAGGAAGCGGCCCTCGAAGCGTATCGCGACTTCCTCGACAACTAGACACGCTTCGACACCCGGACTTGCCGACCTCTCTCCCTGTTCTGGCGTCCGATTGCGCCCCATGGTGCGCAATC
>JAADGS010000076.1 GCA_013152275.1 Actinomycetota bacterium
CCCGACCCAGAACTGGCCAACGGCCTCCACACAATCCGGTGCGACATCGCCGGCGAACACCTCTGCCCAGGTCCACTCTTCCCAAGCCACAATGCCCGGCTCTCACAACGGCACACGACAAGGGAATGTCGGTCTTCCGCATGACCACCAATGGCTTCCCCATCGCGACACCCACAAGAGCGCACCTTGCCGCGAGTGCCACCTTTGACGCTTCGCACCACTCCGATTCCCATGTCGGCCACCCGGCCCCCGCCCGATGACCTGCCGCCTGCCAGACCTCGAACCGGAAACGCCGCGTCCCGGTCGAGAACGTCGTGATCGCCCCTCTGCACGGCTTCCACCGGGCGTGGTCTCGGACGAGGACACCGACCGCGGGGCTCGTGGGATCCATGAACAAAAGTGAGCATTCTCCCGGCTCGGCCATCACAACGATGTCTAGGCTGCAAAGGCGAGCTACCTGGGAGGGGCAATCGTGAAACGCACCTCGATCATTCTGTTCTTGACATTCCTTCTCGTCATCTCTGGGACTGCCGTGGCGGCGGGAATGCCACCCGCCCATCGGGGACCGGACAGCGGCACGGTGACGATCGTCCGAGACGACTACGGCGTCCCACACGTCTACGGGTCCACGATCGAATCGCTCTTCTACGGCGTCGGCTACGCGCAGGCGCAAGACCGCCTCTGGCAAGCGGACATCCTCCGGCGTCTCGGGACCGGGACCCTGGCCGAGTTCTTCGGCCCCGCATCGGTAGCCGGCGACATCCAATCCCGGAAACTGTTCGGTCCGCCCGAACGACGTGCGGCGCTCTACGCCGGAGCATCACGCGACTCTCGAACGATGTTGCAGGCGTTCGCCGATGGGATGAATGCCTGGATCGATGAGGCGACCGCCAACGGTCGGCTCCCGGTCGAATACGGCGCCTTGGGGCTGACTCCGCGCCCGTGGACCGTCGATGACTCGATCGCCACGTTCATGCTCCTTGCAAGCCAGTTCGGCTGGTTCGGTGGCCAAGAGCTGGACAACGCCCAGATGCTCAACGATCTCGTGGCCGACAACGGTCTGTCGGAAGGCGCAGCGATGTTCGCCGATACACACTGGTCGCACGACCCGGACGCTCCCACGACCGCGCCCGCCACAGGAGCGATCGGCACGGTCCGGCACGGTGCAGGCCCTCACGCCATGATGCCACGCGGAATCGGCGGAGCCGCCGCCGAGTTCGAAGCCGGTCGACAGGCTTTGAAGAACAACCTCGACATGGCAGGGATACATCCGGGTCCGGCTTCCAACGCCATCGTTCTGGCACCCAAACTGACCACGGACGGCCACCCGCTCCTGTTCGGTGGGCCCCAGATGGGCTACTCGGTCCCGCAGATCAACCACGAGATCGGCATCCACGGTGCAGGGTTCGATGTGACCGGGATGGAGATCGCCGGCTGGCCGGGCACACCCATCGGAGTGGGCCGCGACTACGCCTGGACCCTCACGTCGGGATTCACCGACAACACCGACATCTACATGGAGACGGTGAATGGCGCCGGTCAATACCTGTTCGAAGGTGATTGGCTGAATTACGACTGCCGCACGGAAACGATCGGCGTGCGTTCCGCGCCACCAGTCGATACCGAGATATGCGAGTCGATCCACGGCCCGGTGATGGGAACCGCTCCCGGTCTGGCGTTCACGCTCAAGACTCCGACCCGTGGAGAGGAGATGAACAGTCTCACGGCGTGGACCGACCTGGGAAGGGCCCGTTCGATCGGCGACTTCGAGGAGTCGCTCACGAAGATCGCCTACAACTTCAACGTCCTCTACGCCGATGCCCGCGGCAACATCGCCTACTGGCACATCGGATCCATCCCGATCCGGGCAGACGGTGACGATCCTTGGCTGCCCCACGACGGTACCGGCGGCGCCGAATGGCAGGGATACGTCCCCTGGGACGAGATGCCCCACGCGCTGAATCCGGAGCGAGGCTGGATGGCCTCGTGGAACAACAAGCCCACACCCGGATGGGAGAACACGGTCGCCGGGTTCGGGACCTTCGGACCTGTGCATCGAGTCAACACGCTGTTCAACCTGCTGGAACAGATCGAACCCAACAGTGCCGACATGGCAACGTTGAAATCGATCAACAAAACGGCTGGATGGACTACCGACACGCCGTCGGGGAGTGCGAAAACCGTATTCGTCTCGACGCTCCTCGATGACCTGCTGGCTCATACGGATACCGGCGCCGACGCCCGGTTGCCCGGGATCGTGGCGATGCTCGACGGATGGGACTGGTCACAGGTCGACGCCAACGGCGACGGTGTCTACGACAACCCGTCGGTGGCCGTGTTCAACACCTGGTGGAAGACGCTGGTCTCTCAGATCTTCTCCGACGATCTGGGTTCCAATCTCGACGGCAACGTGGCCGGTAATCTGATGGCCCGTCTGCTGGATGACGATCCGGCCGTTCCGCTCCTTCACGACTATCTGAATGGCGAATCCGTAACGGACGCGGTCACCGCCGCTCTGGTCGATACCCTCGACGAGCTGAGTGTCGCGTACGGATCGACGGACACCGGTACGTGGCTACAACCGGTGGCCAAGATCCATTGGAGTCCCCTCGGTGTGGGAACGGTACCGGACACCATCTGGATGAACCGGGGCACGTACAACCAGATCGTTCACCTTGGAAGAGGGGCGCGCATGTACGGCGTCAACGTGATCGCTCCGGGACAGAGTGGCGATCCCTCCAGCCCCCACTTCTCCGATCAACTGGCCTTGTACGCCTCGTGGACCTACAAGCCGATGATCCTGGACCGTCAGGATCTGAGGGGACACACCGAGTCGGTCACCGTCCTGCGCACCCCGGGGGACTGGCGCCCTGTTCGGCGTCACGGCAGCGGCGGTTTCGATGCCGGCGCCGGCCACTCCCGGGCTTTTGGTGGGATGAATTGACAGGTCCTGACCGCCAACCGGCGTTGAAGTGACGAACGAGCCCTCTGGGATCGCCCCGAAGGCAGCCCAGAGGGCTTGTTCGTGGACACGGAGAGCCAGATCGGCGCATAACACCGGGGGTGGCTCACCGGCCGACGAGCCACCCCCGGGAGCACTTGGACGGCAAACGCCGGGCGTCCAGGATCCGGCGGCACTGCTTCCGGCAGGACAGGCCGGCGCGTTGGCCCGCGTCGCACAACGCCGATCCACCGCGGAGGGCCCGCCGCCGAGAAACTGAACCGGTCCGGGTTCATCGGAGCCTCCGGACAACCTGGAGCCGTTCGGCGGGCCCCGCCGATCAGCCGACGGTGCGCGCCCAGTCACGGAACTCGAGGAGACGGCTGCGGTCCCACGCGTTGCCGTGGGTAGGTCGTTTGGCCACACTCACGGACGCCGACGATCGGTAGCCAGGCAAGACACTGTCGGATGAGGGCGTGGTGGACGGTGGGGACCCGATCCAGCGCCCACAACGCCGCTTCCTCTTTGCTCGGCACCAGCTCTGGTCCACGGTCGAGAACCATGAACACGCGGCACGCATTGAGCACTCCATAGAACAGAGTCGCAAGGTGATTCTCGTCTTGGAGGATCCAGAGGAGATCGTCACGTATCGAGTCGAGGTACGCCTCTTGTGGGATCGGCCCGAAGACATTGCCGATGTCCTCGCCGATGATCGATTCCGAGAACCCCGGACACAAGCCGATGATCGCACATGTGCGGCACGGAATGCGCCCGATCGCCGATTGACGGGCAAGTGGGGAGCACAAGACCCACACGTCCACCGTCGGCACGTGCGCGCCCGAGCGCTCGAACGGCCGTAACCGGCCGGGAGTCTGCCGAGTAGTGCAGGTGCGTGGATCGGCGGACGGTCGCATGGATGCGCGCCGGAATCGGCTGGCTGCACCGTTGACACGACCCCGCAAGTGATCACCCGCTTCCGGCTGTTGCCGTCCGGCCGAGCACGGCTCCGGGTTCTATCATGCGACATGGCTCTCCCGGAAGCGTCGTCTCGCAGATCGGGATGGATCGTGCCGTTGTCGGCCACCGTGATGGTCGGATTCGGCGTGATTCTCTATGGATTCTCCGTCTATGTCACCGATCATGCGGCGGGGGCGGAGTTCTCGAAGACCGTTCTGTCGGTCGCGTACGGAGGTTCGGTGTTCGTGGGGGGCCTCCTCGCCCTTCCGGTGGGGCGGTATGCCGACAGGCACGGGGTACGGGCGGTGGTCGGGGCAGGAGCGCTGCTCGGTTCTCTGGGTCTGATCGTCTTCTCGATCTCGAACCAGGCGTGGCAGGTCGTCGCCGCGTGGTGGGTGCTCATCGGACCTGCTCAGGCCATGATCTATTACGAACCGGCCTACGTCGCGATCAACCAGTGGTCTTCCGTCCGCGACCGTGCCCGCGTGCTGGCCACCGTCACGTTGATCGGCGGTCTGGCCGGCATCGTGTTCATTCCGCTCGCCGAACGGTTGGTGACTGTCCTGGGCTGGCGTCCGGCGGTTCTCGTGCTGGGGCTCGTGCTGCTCACCGTTGGTGAAGCCACCGCCCTGTTCGCCCTGCCACGGCGGCCGGAGCCGCGATGGCGTCCGAGGAGGGAATCTCGATCTCGGGACTCTTTCGGGACCGCAGGTTCGTGCTGTACACGGCGGCGATGGCGGTCACGTTCATGGCCGCCCAGGGAGTCATCGCCCATCGTTTGACCCGCTTCGAAGAGGTCGGCTTCTCGCTGGCAACGGTTGCACTGTGGGCGGCCATCGCTTCGGCGATGAGCCTGCCCGGCCGTTGGATAGCACCCATGTTGGCGGCACGGTTCGGAGCGACACCGGTCCAGGCGGGTATCACCCTGATCGTGGCGCTCGGTGTCTCGTTGATGTTCAACGGCACACAGTGGTGGCAGATGGTTGGCCATTTCTCGTTGTTCGGCCTGGCATTCGGTGGGCTTCTCCCGTTGCGCGCCATGGTCATGGCCGATTGGTACTCGGGGCCCGCCTACGGACGGATCATGGGCACCCAATGGACCATTGCCGTACTGATCGGCGCGACCGGCCCTGCCCTCGTAGGCGTCTTGCGCGACGCCACCGGTGACTACCAGGCGTCGATCGTGCTGCTCACGGTGCTGCTTCTCGTAGGCATGGTGGCGATCGTGGCCGCCGGCCGGGCAAGACCCGGCATCGCAAGCGCACACGGCCGGGTCTCGTGACGATGAGGCGCCCTCTTTCGATTGATGTCGCGCCGAACGGCCCGCCCGAGAACACGCGGCGCGCGCCGGTCGCAGAGCACGACCGGACGAAGGCTGGACCGGCCCGGGGCTGGGACGTTCGGATGTTCTCCCGGGTTTGGTGGAGGCTCATCCGCCCACCGATCCACGTCCGGCGGCGCCATGCTCGATGCGGCGGCGGATTCCCCCTGGACATCTCCTACCAACCGACATATGCTGAGTGTCTACTCAGTGAGTTAGTACTCACCAAGGAGAGGGATGGACGGGCAGGCCGGTACCCGCAGCGAGAGGAAGCAACAGACTCGCCTGCTGCTGATCGAGGCGGCCCATGACCTGATGGCCGAGAGGGGCATCATCGCCACCCGCACCATCGACGTTGCGGAACGAGCCGGGGTGGCCCACGGGACGGTGTTCGTGCACTTCGCGACCAGGGAGGATCTGATCGCGGCGGTCGTGGGCGTGTATGCGGGACGGATCGCCAAACGTCTGCACGAGTTGGCAGGCGAGGAAACGACGGTACGCGCCGTGCTGACCGCTCATCTCGCGGGACTCGCCGAGGACGAAGCCTTCTACTCCCGCCTGGTGATGGAGGGCCCGCTGCTGCCGCCCTATGCCCGCGCCACGCTGCTGGGAATGCAATCGGCGATCTCCGCCCACCTGGCCAAGGTGGCGAAACAGGAGATGGAAGCCGGTGAGGTCCGGCGTATGCCTATCTCCCTGCTGTTCAACACTTGGCTGGGGCTCGTCCACCACTACGTCGGGGGGCGGGAGCTGTTCGCCCCCGGACAGTCGGTGGTGGAGCGGTGGGGACCGACGTTGCTGGATCACTACCTGGGACTGCTACGTCCCGACGGACAAGGAGGAGAAGTATGACGACGACCCAATGCATCTCGTGTGGAATGCCGATGAGCAAGCCCGAAGACCACGCCGCAGGCGACCCGACCAAGGACTACTGCCTGCACTGCGCTCGCCCCGACGGCACGATGCGGTCGCGAGAGGAGACTCGCGAGGGTTGGACCGCCTTCATGGTGAAGACCCAGGGCATCGACGAGACCGCCGCCCGCCAGGCGGTGGAGGAGATGATGGCAAGGTTGCCGGCATGGAAGGAAACCTGAGTACATGCCCAAGCTCGACCTGAAGAAGGAGTACCGCCGCTTCTACAACCCCTCTGCCAAGGAATGCTCGATCGTCGACGTGCCCGAGATGCAGTTCCTGATGATCGACGGTTCCGGCGACCCGAACACGTCGAGCGCCTACCGGGAAGCCCTCAAGGCTCTCTACGCGATGTCGTACACGCTGAAGTTCCTGAGCAAGAGAACCGAAGGTATCGACTACGTGGTCATGGCTCTCGAGGGCCTGTGGTGGTCTGACGACATGGCCGGGTTCTCGATGGATGACAGAACGGCGTGGAAATGGACGTCGCTGATGATGCAGCCCGATCACATCACCGCCGCCCACTTTCAAGCTGCGATCGAAGAGGTGAGCCGGAAGAAGGACCTGCCGGCCCTCGACCGGATGCGTTTCGAGCCGTTCAGAGAGGGCCTCTCCGTCCAGATCATGCACATCGGCCCGTATGCCGAGGAAGGCCCGACCATCGCGCGACTCCACGAGTTCGCCGCCGAGCGCCGCTACAGCTTGCGGGGCAAACACCATGAGATCTACCTGAGCGATCCGCGCCGAACGGCACCCGAAAGGTTGCGTACGGTGATCAGGCAACCGGTCGAGGCGGTGTCCGAGTAGGCGACCGGCCCGCCCCGGGGAGACTGGGTTGGCCAATCGTGGCGATCGCCCGCCATATGGGTTTTGAACGCAAGACGATCCCGAGGTATCCGGCCGGTGAACGACGGCGGGTGCGCCACCAGGAGTCGGATCCGTTCAACCGCATCGAGAAGAGCGTATGCCGACGCTTGGCTGATGACTGGCGCGTACGGACGACCGTGTTGTCCGACGAGGCGAAGGCGTTGGGGTATCCCCGCGGCCATCCGGCGTTCAGCCGGCAGCAGTGGGACCGGGGACTGCGGCCGCACATCGGTGCGTACGGGCGGGTCGGGGCGGCCGGTGTCGTGTTGTGTGGGCTCCGGTCAGGCGATCGTCACACCGGCATCCAGGTAAACGTCCTGAATCGCGTTGAGCAGCTCCACACCCTCGG
>JAADGS010000077.1 GCA_013152275.1 Actinomycetota bacterium
CTCAGTCGTCGTGCAGGCGCAGCCGGGCGCGGGGCCCGGAGTGCGACCGGGTGCGGGGCCCGGGGTGCGACCGGACGGCTCAGTCGTCGTGCAGGCGCAGCCGGGCGATCCCACGTTCGACGAGGCTGCCGAAGTACAGGTACCCGCCGGATTGGCGCACACCGGTGATGACCGCATAGGCGCCGTTGGGATCCTGCAGGTTGTGCACGACGGTGCCGTGCTCGTCGACACCGAGGACGATCGCGTGACGTGACGGGGCGGGCTGGAAGCGTTCCGGCATGCCCGCCACCAGCTTGGCCAGCCACGGACGGGGCCCGAGCTTGTCGAGGATCTTGTCCCTGGGGCTCGCGATCGCGATCCAGAACACGTCCCCGTACTGCGACACGTTGTCGGGGAAGCCGGGCAGGTTGTCGATCAGGACATCGACCTCGCCCTTGTGTTCACCGGTGAGCCAGAGGCGCGACACCCGGTACATGCTGGTCTCGGCGACCACCAGGAACGACTCGTCGGCGCTCAACGCGACACCGTTGGAGAAGTACAGGCCGTCGAGGAGCAGCTCGAGGTTGCCGTCGGGGTGCAGGGCGAACAGGCGCCCCGTGTTCGAATGCTCCATGAGATCCAGCTTGTAGTGCGCCACGTCGAACCGGGTGCTGGACACGCTGAAGTAGATCGTCCCGTCGGCGGCGATCGACGCGTTGTTCGTCTCGAGGAAGCGTTCGCCCTCGAAACTGTCGGCCAGCGTGGTGAGCGTCCCGTCCGGTTCGAGACGCAGGAGCCCCCGGTAGGCGTCACAGATGATGAGGTTGCCGTCGACGTCGAGCTCCACGCCGAGGGGTCGCCCGTTCGTGTTGGCGAGGATCTGGGGTGCCCCCCACTCGGCGTCCCAGCGCAGGATTCGGCCGTCTTCGATGCCGGTGAAGACATGCCCGTGATCGTCGAGCACGACGTCCTCGGGGCCGACACCGGGGCCGGGCCAGATGTCGACGTCGGCGAGGGCGTTGTTCACCTCGTAGACGCCGACGAGTTCGGGAGCAGCAGGAGGCTGCCATTTCACGGGGTCGATGCGGGCCATCGGGTCACCTCCAGGGGGTCCACCCTACCGTCCGGGCTCGCCGACGCGCCGGGGCGGCCCGGTGTGCCGGGGTCGGGTCGGGTGGTCGGTGTGTCGAGGCGGCTGCCCGACCGCACAGGATGGACCCAGATCGTCGGCCTCGCCGCCCTCGTCGGCATCGGATTCACCGTGTCGCCGTTCGTCACCGATCTCGCTTCGGCGACGCAGGACCAGATCGTCCGAATCGTCCAGCGGATCTTGACGTCGTAGGTTTCGAAACCAGTTTGGTCCCAGGCGACTGCTCCGGAATCCGTACAAGCTCGAATGTGGCGGGAGGATCTTGGCGTCATCGTTCCGAATGCCCCCCACCACGGTGCCGGTTGCGCGGTGCGTTCCTTCCGAGGATCCCACCGGACGGTTGCCGACACTCACCGTGACTACCCTCGGGACACCACATGGACCCGCACGATAGAGAGGGACATCGATGATTGGACCGGCCGTGGCAAGAGATGTTCCGGGGGGTCCGGTTTCTACGGCCATGGCCGCTCTCGAGGCCATAGGATCCGACGACAAGGGGAAGTCATGTCTGTGAACCATCCGTACGCACACTTCTTGGGAGACATCCTGGCGGAGACGGCGAAGCGTGTCCCGGACAAGGAAGCGATCGTCTACAACGACGAACGGGTGACCTGGGCCGCCTTCGACCTGCGGGTCGATCATTTGGCCAAGGCCTTCCTCGAGATGGGGATCCAGCGTGGTGACCGGATCGGGATCATCTCGACCACTCGCCCCGAGTACCTGTACACGTACCTGGCGGCGGCACGCATCGGTGCGATCCTCGTCGGGTTCAACATCCTCAGCTCCCCGTCGGAACTGGCCCGGCTTGCGAACATGACGAGGCCTGCGGCGATGGTGGTGCTCGGGCGTGTCGGCGACAAGGACGTGGCCGCCGGATTCGAGCCGCTCTTCGACTCGATGCCGTTCGTCGAGCACTACATCACGATCGGTGAGGGGGCACCGGACGGTGCCACCCGGTTCGAAGAGCTGATCGCCGCCGACCGATCCGACCAGGACACCGCCCTCGCTGCCCGCCGCGCAGAGATGGAGGAAGACGACGGCGTGCTCATCGTGTTCACCTCCGGTTCTACCGGCGAACCCAAGGGTGCGCTGCTGACGCACAAGAGCATCATCGACAACATCGCCGTCGAGACGGCGAAACTCGGGTTTACGGAGGATGACCGGACCCTGCTACATCTGCCGCTGAGTCACGTGAGCGGCGCCACGGAGTTGTCCATACCTGCGCTGATGCTCGGCGCAACATTGATCGTCAGGGATCATTTCCATCCGGCCGATACCCTCGACATCATCCAGAAGGAGCGAGTCACGCTGCTCGGCCAGGTCCCGACGATGTACATCATGGAGCTCAACCTCCCGAACTACGGCGACTACGACCTGTCATCGCTGCGGGCAGCGGTCGTGGCGGGGGCCGCCACACCGCCTCCTGTCATGCGGCAGATGATGGAGATGGCGCCAATCGTGATCACCGGGTATGGGATGACCGAGGTCGGAGGTTTCGTCACATACACGGCACCAGATGACGATCCCGAAACGATTGGGCTCACCGTGGGAGCAATCGCTCCCGAGTTCGGGCTGCGGGTGGTGGACGACAGCCGCACCGAGCTTCCGACGGGCGAAGCGGGCGAGGTCGCGATTCGTGGAACGTGCGTGATGAAGGAGTACTTCGAGAATCCCGAAGAGACGGCGGCGTCGGTCGACGAGGACGGCTGGTTCTACACCGGAGACATCGGTCGGCTCGATGATCGCGGGTATCTGACACTCGTGGATCGCAAGAAGGAGATGTACATCACCGGCGGCTACAACGTCTATCCGCGAGAGGTCGAGGAGCAGATCAGCCACCATCCCGAGGTGGCGCTGGTTGCGTGCCTCGGCACCGACGATGCGGTGATGGGCGAGGTCGGATCCGTCTACATCGTTCCCAAGCCGGGTGCGGAGCTGAGCGCGAATGAGGTCCTCGTGCACTGCCGGCAAGGCCTGGCCGAGTACAAGATCCCCCGGTATGTTCACATCCGGGAAGCCTTGCCACTGACCTCACTCGGCAAGGTGGACAAGAGGAAGCTGCGCAGCGAGGTCGAGGGGGCATAGTGGAGACCCTTCGACTCGAAACCGACGGCCCCGTCACCTGGGTGTGGCTCGACCGGCCCGAGCGTCGGAACTCGTTCGACCAGACCACCCTCACCGAGCTGCGCGAATCGTTCGAGATGCTGGACGCAGACGAGACCGTCGGCGCCGTCGTCCTCGCCGCTCGCGGACCGGTCTTCTCCGCCGGCTTCGACGTCGAGTGGATGCTGAGACTCACCGCCAAGACGGTCAGACAAGAGCTCGCGGGCATCCGGGCGGTCTACGACACGATCGAGGGGTGCTCGAAGCCGTTCATCGTCGCCGTAGACGGCCCGGCCGTGGGCGGCGGGCTGCTTCTCGCCCTCACCGCCGACATCCGGCTCGCCACCGAGCGGGCCGGCTTCGGCGCCCCGGAAGTGAAGATCGGGATCTTCCCCTCGCTGGATCTCGTCCCGCGTCTGGAGCGAATCGTGGGGCTGGGAATGGCAAAGCGCATGGTCCTGACCGGCGACATGATCTCCGCCTCCGAGGCCGAGGGCTCCGGGCTCGTCGGGCGCCTCATCTCACCAGACTCGCTACTCGATGAGGCGGGAACGTTGGCGAGAGATCTCGCAGACCTCCCTCCGATGGGCGTGCAAACAGCGAAGAAGGCGTTCGCGGCGTCGCGGCGTCCCGGACATGCCGAGTGGGAGATCGATGCGTTCACCCGTTGCTGGACGTCGCCGGAACGTGAGCCGGCAATGCGGGCGTTTCTGCAATCCAGATGACGGCGATACGAACTAGCGCCGTCACCGCCCCAACAGGGCACGGCGCGACCGGGGCAGCCAGGTCTCGCCCCTTCTTCCCCCGGTACGGATGGGCATGCACGGACCCGTACGCGGCCTGACTGCCGATCACCAGGATCTCGGATACGCCAAGGACCGCCCCTGTGGCTCGGATGGCATCATCAAACTCGCCCCCTCGTCATGATGCCGACTCGCTCCGGGCGGACTGCCCACAGATCCGAGCCCGTTCCGTAGCCGTCAAGACGCCTGCGAACGGGGTGACATACGGCAGCTCACGGGCGTGCGGCCGATGATCGACCGGAACATCGGCAATCTCTTCGACCCGACGCTCGAGAATCAGCACCTATTCGTCCAGCAATCCATGAGCTGTGGGATGCTGCTGCTCCATACGACAGAGCTTTCGTCGCTCCCGAGGCGGCGCAGCGGCGGGCTCTTGCGTTGTCAAGGGCCATCTTGACGTCCTCGCCGGTGGCCGACGGCGATCTCCGCCGGTGGCCAAGGACAACCCGTTTCGAGGCTTACTGTCTCATTCCAGCCAATATGCTCGGGCGTGCTGGCGCGAGTAGACAATGACGAGCGCAAGCAGGGTTGCTGCAAACGGAATCGCCGCGGTAAGTTGCACGGGCAAACCGCTGGTCTGAAGACGTAGTCCCGCCGCGATGATGAACGTAAACGCCGCGCCGATCGTCAGAACCCGGAGTGTGCTGCCGAAGGCCAGCATCACGATCACCACAGCGATCCAACCGCGTCCGGCCGTCATGTTTCCCGTGAAGAGCGTGACCTGCCCGATGGATAGCTGGGCGCCGCCCAGACCCGCCAGCAGGCCGGCCAGGACAAGGGCGAGGTACCGCATACGGGTGGCACTGACCCCGAGCGACTCGGCGGCGTCCGGGTGCATGCCTACGCCGCGTATTCGTAGCCCGATGACGTGGTGCTCGAGGAACCAGTGAGTCGCCGGCACCATGGCTATCGCCAGATAGATGAGGGCTGAGTGGCCGGACAACAGCTCGCCAAGGATCGGGATACCGTCGATGAAGGGAATCCGGATCGCATGCAATCCGAGGATCCTGGGATCGTCAAAGCTTCCCCGGGTGTCGAAGAGCAGTCGCAGCAAGAAACCCGTAATGCCGATCGCGGCAAGGTTGAGAGCGACGCCTGCGACGAACTCGTCACCGTCGAAGCTCACAACGATCACGGCAAGGAGTAGCGAGTACGTCGCTCCCGCGATCACTGCAACTGCGACGCCGGCCCAGGCGCTCTCGAAATGGTATGAGCCCCACACCGCGGCAAAGGCGCCGATCAACATGTTGCCTTCGAGAGCGATGTTGAAGATCCCCGCGCGCTCGGAGATGAAGCCGCCGAGTGCGACAAGCAGGATCGGAGCCAGGGCGCGAACGGCCGTGGAGAGGATTTCCGGATTGAGGAGTGCCTCCATCAGCCAACCGGCTTTGACTTGGCTGCAAGGCCAACCTGCACCGTCATCATCAAGATGATGGTTGCCTGCAGTATCGCTATGAATTCGAACGGTACGTTGGTCGCTCGCTCGATACCGGCGGCACCAGACGCCAAGATGCCGAAGAAGGCGCTCGTCAACACGAGAACCCACGCTCGGCGGCCCGCAAGGATTGCCGCCAAGATGCCAGTCCACGCGACGCCGGCAGTTGTGAGGACACCATCCGCGTAGCGATAGTGGACACCGAGGATCACGACCGCTCCTGTCAGCGCGGCAATCGAGCCCGAAAGGCCGAGGACGACGTAGGTCGTGCTTTTGATATCGATACCGGATGCTTCAGCAAAATCGCGATTGGCACCCATCATCCGGAGCCGATAGCCGAATCTCGTCCGGTTCACCAATACTGCAGTTGCTGCCACGACCGCCAAGATGATGAAGACGCCGTAGCCGAGTGTCGTACCGGCGACCAGGCGAGGAATGCGCACCGATTCCCTGACCGGAATTGTTTGCCCGCCGAGGGATCCGCCTTCCTGGAACGTGAAATTGACGAGGTACGACACGGCGCCGACCGCGATGAAGTTCAGCAGCAACGTGCTGATCAGGATCGGAACGCGGTACCGGATCTCCAGGTATCCACCGAGGATTGCGAGCAGTGCTCCAGCAAGAGCGCTCACCGCAAGTGTCGTCGGGATGGCGACAACTCCAGGCAGGCTTATCGCTGCACCGACCACGGCTGCAGTCAGTCCTCCCAATGCGAGTTGACCTTCTTGGCCTATGTTGAAGATCCCGGCACGAAGTGAAAGCCAGGCCGCACCGCCAACCCCCAAGATCGGAAGAACCCGTGCTGCCGTCATGGCAATTCGTTTCCCATCGCCGAGTGACTCGAACAACAGAGCGCGATAGGTGGCCATCGGGCTCTCCCCCGTCACGGCAACGATGAGGATCGCCAGCGCCAGCGTGACAAGACCTACCGTAAGCAGTCGGAGCGACCGCGTCACTGGAGTGCCATCTCTGCGCCTGGGCCATCCGAACTACCCAGACCTGCCATGTATCGACCGATGGTGTATCGATCCGTGCCACTCGGCACCTCGGCGACTATGCGACCATCGAACATGACCAGGATGCGCTGACTCAACTTGGTTATCTCCTCCAGGTCGGCCGAGATCAGCAGAACGGAGGTGCCCGCTCTGCGGTGCGCTTCAAGCGCGTCGCGGATTTGTTCGGTAGCGCCGATATCGACACCTCGAGTTGGTTGCTCCGCGATAATGAGTGAACTATCCAGTTCGAGTTCTCGGCCCACGACGAGCCTTTGGGCGTTGCCTCCTGACAAGTCGCGAGCTGCCGTGCCTCCACCGCGGACGTTGAAGGTCGTGACGACTTGGTCGGCCCAAGATCGCATCGCCGCTCGATCGAGCCATCCTCGTCGGCTCAGGCCATGGCGCTCGAAATGTCCCATGGCCACGTTATCCAGCACGCTCTCGCCGCCGGCAAGGCCCCGCCGGAAACGATCCTCGGGAATGAAAGCCAATCCGAGATCGCGGCGTTCCTTGACCGTTGTGTTCGTGATATCGCGTCCCGAGAGCTCGATCCTGCCACCGAGGCTCCTGCGGAGGCCCACGAGTGCCTCGACCAACTGTTCTTGCCCGTTTCCAGACACGCCGGCGATGCCGACTATCTCCCCTCCTCCAATGTCAAAGCTGATGTCTTGCAGCGCAACTGCATTCGTTCCTGACGTGGATAGGTTCTGGACCGTAAGGACCGGGCTCCCCGGCGAGACAGACGCGACAGGTCCGCGCTTGCCGAGACTGCGACCGACCATCATGTGGATCAGCGCCTCGGCGTCGACGTCGGCCGTCCTGACCTCGCCGACAACTCTTCCTCCGCGAAGCACGGTGGCGGCGTCGCTGATCGCAAACACTTCGGGCAGGCGATGTGTGATGAAGACGATGGTCCGCCCCGATTCGCGCAACGACCGCAGAACGGTGAACAGTTCGTCGGCCTCCTGGGGAGTGAGCACCGCAGTAGGCTCGTCGAGCACCAGCACTTCGGCGCCGCGATAGAGAACCTTGAGTAGCTCGACCCGCTGTCGTTGCCCAACGGCGAGATCTCCGACCAGAGCTGCCGGATCGACGTGCAGCCCAACTCTCTCACATAGCTGGGCTACCGCGGTTTCGGCATCCCCCTTGCGGTACCACCCGTGCCGAGCGGGCTCGGCGCCGAAGACGATGTTCTCCGCAACCGTGAGGCGATCGAACAGCATGAAGTGCTGGTGGACCATGCCAATCCCCGCTCGCACCGCAGATCTCGGTCCATGGAAATCGACTTCTTCTCCCTGAACAAAGATCTCGCCTTCGTCGGCCCGTTCCACGCCGGCAAGAATGCGCATGAGTGTTGACTTGCCCGCGCCGTTCTCGCCCACAAGTGCAGTGATTTCAGCTCGACGTGCCCGGAAATGTGCACCACTCAGCGCAGTAGTGGAGCCGAATCGCTTCGAGATGTCTCGCATCTCGATCCCCAACGGACCAGACGTGTTCGTCAAACCGGTCCCTTCACTCGCGCAGCGATCCACCTCCCAATGGTGTCCGTGGCGATGGCTGCCATTGGAGTAGGAAACGCGTCGAACGCGTGGATGGAACTGGGATACACATGCACACTCGTCGAATTGTCCGCCGCCATCCAACGGGCACCCATGATCAATGTGTCATCGAGGAGCGGGTCGAGGTCACCCACCGTGAAGAGGGCGTCGGGCATATCACTCAGGTCGGCGTATATGGGCGACACAGCCGGATCCGCTCTATCGCCGACGTAGTCGACGAGAAAATTGTCAATCATGAATTGCACGGTCGCCAGCGGCAGCACATGCCCGTCGGGTCGCAACCGCAAACTTGGACTCATCGACAGGTCGTAGAGGCCATAGAGTAGATTGGCGCCGCAGAACTCCCTGGCGGCGTCGTGGTGGTCCCTGAGACGGAGCAACGCCAACGTGGCGAGATGGGCGCCTGAAGACTCGCCACCTATCACCAGTCGATCAACGTTCAGCTCGGATCTGCCCGTCTCGAGAAGCCAGAGAGCGATACTCTCACAGTCGTCCACCGCCTGCGGGTATGGGTGTTCAGGGGCCAGCCCGTAGCTTGCACAGACAACCGTAACCTCGGCATCACACGCCAGCCGCCACATGCGTGTGTCTTGAAGGTCGGGCGCTCCTGACACCCACCCACCGCCATGAATGAACAGATACGCGCCATTGCTCACGGTCGGCTCGAAGATTCGGACAACCGCCGGGCCGCGACGAGTTTCAACCGTCCGTTGCTCGGCCTGGGCAACATGCGTCGGCGCCGGAAACCCTCCCCCACCTTCACGGTATCGGCGCCGGGCCTCAGATATCCCCATTTCCTCGAGGGGAGCCTCCGAGAGCTGTTCGTCCATCACCAGCTCATTGACTCTCACGCTATCGGCTTCGTAGGCGGTGAGTGGGCCATCAGGAATCCAGATCATCTTCGCCATCAAGGCTTCTCCGGCCGTTCGGGGTAGAGAACGACCTGGCCGTGTTGAATGATGCCCGGACGGTGATAGCTGTGCAGATGCACGACGCGCTGGCCCGTCGACGTGACAAGCACCCCATCGAAAGAAAGGAGGGGGGCCGCGACATCGACCTCGAGCATCGATGCGAGCGCCTCTGTGGCAGGCACCGCGTCGACGAGATCAACCCTCCACTGGGGCAATTCGCCGTAGATCTCGTTGACAGCGTCGCCGACCGGCGCGCTCACGTCGGTATTGATCGTCATGGGCCATTTGGGCAGCAGCAGCGTCTCGACCTCGACCATGACGGGTCTTTCTCCACCGCTCCATAGCTTGATCGAGCGTCGCGCAGGTTGGCCCACATCGACCTGAAGCCGATCGGCTACTTCCTTGTCCACCAACACCGGGCCTGATTCGATTACCCGAACTGAAGGCTCCAGGCCGGCTGCCAAGAGCCTCGCTCGAAAGTCGCTCTGGGGAAGGGCACTCGAAATCTCGACGGCCGCCGGGTTCATGGCTGTCGCGGTGCCGTGCCGTCGCTTCACCACTCCTTCAGCTTCCAGGCGCGAGAACGCCTCGCGGACGGTGGTACGGCTGACGTCGAGTTCCTCGACGAGTTCGGACTCGGTGGGAAAGGGCTGCTCATTGGATACCGCCTCGGCCGCCTTCAGCCGGAGGCGGTTGGCAACGCTCTCGACCAGGTACCTACTCATCGGCACGCCCCTCGAGGCAGCCGCCGATAGTCGCGTAGAACACGCCGCGACGACGCAATCGATCCCCGCCCAGCTCTCGCCCGTATGTCGCTGGGTGGTGAATCAGGCACGCTATACATCCTATCACTCCATACATGTGGCCCCCAACTCATAATAGCTCTACTTGATATCCCTACCGTAAGATAGTATACCTTACCTTCACACGAGGTTAGTGACATCATGACTGACCGTCGGTAGCTTCGCGGCCCGTGCGAAAGGAGATCTGGTGGCACCAACAAGGCAACTAGTGAAAGTCATGGCGGTCGTAGTCGTACTGGCGGTCCTCTCGACCGCTTGCGCCGGCAGCAAGGGGGCGGAGCCCACGACGAACACCGTGGAGACTGCGTCCACCGCCGCAAGCACTGCAGAGACCGTATCAACCACGGCACCATCAACCGCCACTACCGACGGCAATCAGCCGGCGACAGCCAAGACCCGTGTCTTGCTGCTGACCGAGAATCCCATCGGTGACAGCGCCTATTTCGGCAGCGGCAAGCGTGGCCTCGAGCGGGCTGCCGCGGATTTCGGGATCGAGACCGGAATCATCGAGGCGGCCAGCGATCCAACCAGCCGAAGCGACGCACTCCGCGGAGCAGTGCTGGAAGACTGGGATCTCATCGTGCTGATGTCCTTCGCATTCAACGACAGCCTCACAGAGGTTGCGCCCGAGCATCCGGACCTCCAGTTCATATGTGTTGATTGCACCGTCGATGCCCCCAACGTCTTGAACCTCGACTTCCGAACACAGGAGGCCGCGTATCTGGAAGGTCTGATCGCCGGTCGACTGACTGAGACCAACATAATCGGTTCTGTGCTCGCCATCGATATTCCTTACCTGCACCGCTGGGTAGACCCGTATTACAACGGAGCCCTCGAGGTCAACCCCGACCTCACTCCCCTCGACCCGCTCGTGGTGGGTTCTTTCGACGATCCCGTTACCGCCAAGGAACTCGCTCTCACTGTGGCGGGGCAAGGGGCAGACATCGTCAACGGTCTGGCGGCAACCGGCAACGTTGGAGTGTTCGAAGCGGCGCAAGAAGCTGACTTCTTGTCGTTCGGCGTCGACGTCAACCAGTGCGGAGAGGCGCCTGGCCACATTATCGAGAATGTCGTCAAGCGGGTCGATGAGGTTGTATATCGATCAATAGAGAGCTTCTTGAATGGTGAAAAGCTCGGGACCTTCGCGTCCTTTGGGCTGGCCGAGAACGGCGTCGGCCTATCGCAGTTCATCGAAGACGGCCCGACCGGTTGCGTGTTCGCAGACCACCCAGAGCTGTTCGACGAGATACTGGCCGCACAGCAGGCCATTATCGACGGAAGCATCGTGATTCCCGACCCCGCTGCCGGCTAGAGCGAAAGGCCCGGTCGGTTCCGACTCGGACGGACACCAGGGGACCAAGGCCGACGCAGGCCCGGCATGCGTCGGCTCAGGCCTTTGGCACCTCGGTCCTGGACGGAGAGCGGCCCGGCAGCAAGCACAGAACAATATGCCCACGCCTTGGCGGGTTTGACCGGGAGATCTGGTCACCCCCGCCAATTGGTGTCACACGGTCTGAGAACCGATATGACGGCCCAAGGCACTGCTCATGGTTTCCCGGCTCCGACACTTGTGAGCATGCGTTGAAGACGAGACGGCCTGGGACCGTCAATCAAGAAGATTGTTCGTACCAGCACGAGGTCGACCACGGGAAAACCGGCGGCAGCTTCCTCGGGTCGC
>JAADGS010000078.1 GCA_013152275.1 Actinomycetota bacterium
GCTGGGCGCTCAGCGAACCTGAGGTGTATCGGGTGTGGGCGTACGTCAATGTCGGGAACGTGGTGTCGCAGCGGGTTCTCGAGAAGGCCGGCATGGTCCGGGAGGGTGTCCTGCACCGGTGGGCACCGCATCCGAATGTGTCTGCTGAGCCGTCGGATGCCTACATGTACGCCAAGTGGCGGTGAGTTCCTCGCCCGTCTGGTTCGGCGACTTGGCCGGCCTCACGACTCGACATCGAGAACGCCGGACTCGAGAACTCCTGTCAGTGCGATTTGCCGGTCGGTCCAGGACACGCCCCGTTCCGACTGCAGTCCGTTCACGGTGGCGAGATCCAATCCCCGGACCTCGATCGATGCGCCTCCGCATTGCGGCGGGAACGACTCGAGCAGAACTTCACACAGACGCACCACGTCACCGTCTGCCACCAGGAGCCCGACGACAGATTGGTTTCCAGAAGCCGACTGGGCCTCCGTGACCGTGAGGGGACCGGAATCCCCACACGCGGCGACGGCGAGCGACAGCGCGATGGCTACGAGCATCCATCGTGTCCTTCTCAGCACATTCTCTTTGACATGCCTCTTGTGTTTCACGTTGCCTCCTCAACCTCCCCTTGGTGGTGATCGCGTACCCTTCGGCGACCGGCGCCGATCGACGCGTGTCCGCAGCCGGCCCGGCCCCAGATGCACGGCACGGCGGCGGTACCGATGGGGGCGATGAACCCGATACCGTCGACGGCCTCGGCATCTGGCACCATGTCGAGCAGCAGACCAAGCCAATTCGCCGCCGGCATCGCTGCTGCGAACATCACGAAGTTGCGTGTGGTCGTTCCAGCGATGTCACTCGTAATCGTCGTTCGTGCCTCGGCCACCGATTGCTCCTGCTGTGTATGGCTTCTTGTCACATCTCCTCCTCAGGCCTGATCGCCGTGTGGGGTGCCTCATCAGACATGGGTACCTGGTTCCCCGGCTCGACGCCAAGGAGGGTGTCGGCCGGTGGATCAATCACCTCGTGGTCGGCCTCATATGGGGGATGTGGCATCTCCCATACGTGGCGGTGTTCTGGGACTACACCGACGAGAGCTTGGCGACCCTGCTGCCACGCATCCTGTTGGGCACTGTCATTGTCGCCGTCGTCTACGGCGAGATCCGCCTTGCGGCCGGTTCGGTGTGGCCCGCCGTCCTGATGCACGCGATGGGTAATGCCGTTGTCGGGGGACTGCTGGCCGATGAAGTCCTCGCAGTCAGCAGCGTGAGACCCATCGTGTTCAGCCCCGGCGCAGACGGATTGTTCGTCATCGGGCTGACCGCCGTCGTGGCGTCGGCCGTGGTGGTGGCTACCCGCAGGTCGGATACCGACGGCGGTCGCCGGACGGCCCCCGGCGACGTCGGGAAGACGAATCGACACAGGGATGAAAGGAACAGAACATGAGAGATCGAACTACCGCAAGGGTTGTTGGCGTCCTGTTCATCGTGGCTTCGGTTGCGGCCGTCGTGGGTGGCACGCTCCTCCTGCCATCGGTGGGCGTGAACTACCTCGTCGAGGCTGCCGACCACGAGATCCAGGTGGTGTCCGGAGCGTCCCTCGAAGTGGTTCAGGCCATGGCAGTCATCGGCATCGCAGTGATGCTCTTCCCGGTGCTCAAGCGTCGCAATGAAGGGCTGGCTCTCGGCTTCGTTGGTGCGCGGACCGTTGAGGGAGTGCTCACTCTCGCCGGCACCGTCAGCGCGCTGGCGATCCTCACCTCGAGCCAGAGCTACGGGCAACCAGGAGTCGCCGGTGCTGAACCGCTGGGCGATACGTTGGTTGCGGCTCGCGAATGGAGCTACCGGCTTGGGCCGATGCTCATGTTCGGTGTGAGCGCGCTGATCCTCTACACGCTGCTGTACCGGGCGGAGCTCGTTCCCGCCTGGCTGTCGATATGGGGATTCGCCGGAGGTGCACTGCTTCAGGTGCGCACCGTGCTCGAGATGTACGGCCGAGAGTTCTCACCGGCGATGCAGGGACTCTTCGCAGCTCCGATAGGCCTCAACGAGATGGTCCTCGCCGTCTGGCTGATCGTCAAGGGATTCAAGGCGACTGCATCGACTGCCGAGCCCGAACGGCAACCGGCTGTGGTCGGCGGCTGAGCAGGAAGACGTCGACGGCGGGGTGACCACGGCCCGGCGAGTCCGCCATGCTTGCGAGGCCGCCGGCCGAAGGCCCTCTTGGACCCGACCTCGGTGATTCCATGGCGGGCGGGGAGGTCGGCGTGCAGCCGGCGGGTCGCTCATAGCCCGAAGGTCACGGGAGAAGGCCCTGGCCGGAGCGATTGTCGACCGGGGCCTCTACCGTTGTCGAGGGTTGTCCTGCCGACGGTTCCAAAGGCCGGTTGTGCGGTTCGAGTCCATCGTGTCGGCGAACGAGATCCGTGGTCGCTGTACGGCCCACGGGTTACGGGTGAACCGATCGATCCGGCAGGATCGTCCGGTGCCTACCGACGGATATCGTCGATCGCGGCGTTGATTGGCGCGACGCCGCGTCGCCCCATGAGTTTGAACATGGTGTTGAACGAGACGCCGAGCACACGGTTGCGGTAACGCCGGTCCGCGAAGAACGCGTCGATATCCTCGATGCGGCCGTGGTCTTCGATCATCATGTCCGGATCGAACTGTGAGAACGCGTCGGTGGATCCATCCCACTCGTTGACAGAGTCCACCCGGACCCCGTAGCCGAGCCGGCGGCCCTCGGCGGCGAGGCGTTCCTGGGCGCCGACCAGCAGAGGCGTGTCGATGATATAGGTATCGACCGATCGCCACACCCCTTCGATCTGCACTTCGAGATAGGAGTGTGAGATCTCTCTCGGGATCATCCAGTACCGGCCGGCCGGGATGGCGCCCCGGAGGATGTCCTTGGGGAGTACGACGAAATGCTGGTGCGTCTCGTACCCCGCGGATCGCAGCACGGCCGCCATGAGGCGGGTTTTGGGGATGCAGTGGCCGACGCCGAAGGCGAGCGTGTATTCGGGGTCGCCGGCGTCGAACAGGTCGTTGAATCCGAACTTGACATGTTCTCGGACGTAGTCGTGCAGGGCGACGGCGTTGTCACGTTCGGACGCAGACGGGTCGACGATCTGCTCGACGATGCCCTCGACGGTGGATGTGACGGTCATGGTCTCGCTCCTCTCCGCACACGGTGCACAGGAGCCATCTCAGAGGACGAACACGACCCCGGCTGAGGCGGGACACGGCCTGTGTGTGCATCGTCGTGGGTGCTTCTGCTCCAGACTACGCGTCTGGCCGGCTATGAAGTGCACGTTCCTTTCGGCACCTTCCACACACTTCGGCTCGGGGATCGAGGTCCGGCGAGGGCAGGAGAAGCCAGGCCCCCTGTCAAGTGGGCGACAGGGTGAGGTACGGCGTAACCCGCTCGTGGTCGTCGAGCGCCTCCAGCCGGTAGGCTCTGGCGAGAATGAAGTGGGGGATCAGGCTCATATTGGGGCTCGCCTTCGTCGCCGCTGCGTGCCAAGGCTCGTCCACTTCGTCCACGGCCACCACGATCACCACATCGACGGCCGTGCCTCTCTCCACCACGACCACGAGCACCGCACCGGCGACCACGACCGTGACGACCACCACCACGACCGTACATCCAGAGCCGGTCGATCTCATCTTGACCGGTGGCCCGATCGTCACCATGGATCCCGAACTCGGCACCCAGGAGGCCATCGCCATCGATGGCGACCATATCGTCGCGGTCGGGACGGCCGACGATATGGTCCGATACGAGGGTCCCGACACGACGGTCGTCGACCTGAAGGGACGTGCCGTCCAGCCCGGCTTCGTCGATCCCCACACCCACATCCTCACCGACATGGGCGGCATCGAAGCCGGACAATCCCTCGCCCTCGCCAACGGCATCACATCACTCGCCGATGCTTCGGTCGAGCCTGGCGTCACCGAGGTCTTCATCGAAGCATCACGCGCCGGAAGGCTGCGGGTGCGTACGACCTTGTACCTCATTCGCACCAACGTGTGCGGGGAGGATCTCGGACGGTGGTACGAGGCATACGAGCCCGGACAGGAGGTCGCGGACCGTGTCCGCATCGGTGGGGTCAAGATCTTCTCCGACGGTGGCGCCTGCCGGGCCCTCGCCACGAGCGAGCCCATTCTCGAGGGATACGACTCGACCGACCTGTACTTCGACGCGGCGACCCTCGCCGACATGATCGGGGCTGCGGACGCCGCCGGCTACCAGGTCATCGTCCACGCGCAGGGCGATGTCGCCATCGCCGCGGTCCAGGATGCCTACGCCGCGGTTCTCGACGGTGGACCCAACGTTCTCCGCCATCGGATCGACCACAACGCCATCCAGACCGACGCCACGATCCGGCGCTACGGGGAGCTCGGCCTCGTAACGGTGCTGTTCGGCTCGTCGGAGGCATGCCGTGCCGAGCTGGCCTGGACCGACTTCTATAAAGAGCACGGAGACCGTCCCGGCGACATCATCGCCGCCAACCCCGGGCTGATCGTTGCATGGCACGGTGACGATCCTTGGATGACCCCGATCAGCCCGATCGGCGAGTACTTCAGCCTCGTGACGAGAGGTCGGGTCGACGAGGACGGGACCGTCTGCCCGCCGGCCGATTGGATGCAGGGCGCCGAGGTCGCACGTGACCAGGCCCTCGAGATGATGACCATCGACGCCGCCTACGCAATCGGACAGGACGACGTCGTCGGGTCGCTGACCCCCGGGAAGTTCGCCGACCTCGTCATCCTCACCGGCGACCTCCTCACCGTTCCCACCGATTCCATCCCCGACGTCCAGTTCCTGGCGACGATCATCGGCGGAGTCACCGAGTACTGCCTCCGCGGCGCGGAGGACGTATGTCCCGGGGTCGAGCCGCAGGCGGGCCCCACGGCGACGGCATCGGCGAGCCGGGCAGGCAAGGGACCGGAGCTCGTGTTCGACGGCAGTGTCGATGGCGAGTCGTTCTGGTCGTCGGGAGCCGACCCTCCACAGTGGATCATGGTCGATCTCCCCACCTCCGGCACGGTCACCGAGATCCGCTTCGTGGTCTACCAGAACCCGCCGAGCGACACGGTGCACGAACTCGAAGTCCGGGTCGACGGCGAGTGGAGCCTCGTGGAGACCTTCCAGGGATTCACGACTACCGGCGACATCCTCACGTGGCGGCCGGCGAGTCCCATGGAGAACGTGTCGGCGTTCCGCATGACGACCATCGAGAGCCTGTCGTGGCCGGAGTGGGCAGAGATCGAGGTCGACACCACCGACGGCTGAGCCGGCTTCGGCTCGCTCCGACTCCTGCAAGGCTCCCGAGCATCGATCCGCCGTTCCGACCGGAACTGAGCCGACAACATGGCTGTTTCCAAGCCGGGGAAACTGCCACCAGTGCCGACACCGCCGCCCGATACGCGGCGCTTTCCCTCCATCCCGGCGGTACCGGCGTGCTCACCACCGAGTTCAAGGTCAATCTGCTCAATCCGGCCAAGGGTGAACAGCGTGTGGAGCGCGGCCGGGTCATCGAGCCGGGACGGACGCTGACCGTGTACCGGGCCGACGTATACGGGATCGGGGACGGTGGTGGGACGCATGTCGCCACCGCGGTCATGTCGATGATCTGTCTGGGGGGTCTGCAGGATCGAGAGGAGAACCGGAGCGCGGCGACCGCGACGTGTCGCGGAGCCGTCTCTCCCCGGTAATGCGACCAAGAGCAACGTTCCCTGCGGACGCGGCGACGGGGCAAGTCCCAAGGTCGCGTTGGCGTCGCAGGGGCGATCGGGGTGACGCAGTGACCGGTCAGGGGACCCATGTGCGGCCGCCGGCTATCTGCCTCTTGCACGGGCCCGACGTGCGAAGCGAACATACAGACGGTTGACGAAAGGCTGCGCTTGACATATGGTTGCACCATGACAATTACCGACCTCTCTCCGTCCGATGCCGCCGAGCGGATCCTCGCCGAGGCCGACGAAGTCTGGGCACGTCGCTTCGTCGATGCGTTCGACCGCCGTCTCCGCACCGAGCCCCTCGAACGTTTCATCGAACTGTGGGACTTGTCACGGTCGGCTGCCGCCCGGATCTTCGGTGTGTCGCGCCAGGCGTTCGCCAAATGGCTGACATCGGGCCCGCCGGCGAGTCGAGCCGTCTCGATTGCCGACCTGGCCGCGGCGACCGACCTCCTCGACCGTTATGTGAAGCGGGAGCGTATCCCTGCCGTGGTTCGACGGCAGGCGCCGGCTCTCGGAGGCCGCTCCCTCCTCGAGCTCGCCGAGACCGAGGGAACACGCGAGGTGCTCGAAGCGGTGCGGGCCATGTTCGACCTGCGTCGCGTCCAACCGTGATCGTGGAACGTCTCCGAGACGGCCATCGCTGGCTTCGAGTTGCCGACGAACATTGGGACGACCCGCTCGATCCCACCTTTGCCCAGGTCCATGGAGGCCGATGGAACCCGCCGCACTCGTTTCCTGTCCTCTACCTCAACGAGGACATCGATACTGCCCGGGCGCAGATCCGACACCTCCTGGCCGGCCAGCCGGTCGGTCCCGAGGATCTCGATCCACCGTATGTGCTCGTCACGGCAACACTCCCTCGTTCTCAGCTCGTCGCCGATGCCGTGACCGACGAGGGCCTCATCGAACTGGGTGTCCCTGTGACCTATCCGGTGGAGAATGGCATGCCGGTCCCCTGGAAGCGCTGCCGGCCGGTCGGTGTCGAGGTGCACGATGCCGGTCTGCGGGGTGTGCACTGTCGTTCGGCGGCGACATCGGATGGATCCGGACGCGAGCTGGCCTGGTTTCCGGCGAGGCCGGCGTCGAGAGCCCGACCTGTTGGCGACCCGGTTCCGTTCAGGGAGTGGTGGGGGAGCGAGTAGCCCACGACGCCATTCCCGACACCGCCCGACCGTCCGGCCCGCGAAGGCCGCGCTCGTTGCGTACCTGGAAGTGAGATGGGTTCGACGAGGGGCTTCGATACGCTCCTTGCCCCTCCCGGAGCCAGGACCTCCTCAGCAACGCGCCAGGGCATGGCGGGGCTTTGAGCCTGACGCCGAGACCGTGCCGATCGACCCGAATCTCGGCATGACCACTGCCCGGCGCCTCGACCTGAACTCCTCCTGGCGCCAGTTGTCGCTACTCGAGGATCTCCCTGTCCAGGTCATCGAGGAACTCGACCTGGTGCCGTTCACCGCGATCGTGTGTCGTTCACGCGACCTCGCGTCGACGATCTGCGCACCCGGCCCTCGCACGGCCGCCGGGATCGTCTGACCGTTCCAGGGCACACGGGTGCGACCTTTGGAGAGATCGACGGCACGCTCTGCCGCACGGGCAGCAGCGGACTCATCGGATGGGCCGGGCCGCCAACCGGCCGTATCGATCTCGCCATCGCCAGGACCGTGTCAAGCGCCCCAGCCCTCTCCCGAGACCCGCGAAGCCGGCTCGATGCCGAGCATGAGGTCCTCTCCGACATCGACAAGGGGACGCTCCGTATCATCGGCGTCGAACAAGCTGAAGCTCTCGCCGACCAATTCGGTGGCGAGATTCCCCGGGTCTCGAAGACGGCGAAGGGCATGAACCCGGTACCTGACCTTGGCAACTCGGGCCCGGGTCGAAGGGCAGGCCGGCGAAGGACGCGGTCGCAGTTTGCGATGTCAGCGACTCGCCTCGTCGGATTCGGAGATGGGTGTCGTCGAGTGAGGTCTGAGCCGAGGCTCTCAGTCCTCAACCGGAGACGCATGTCAGCCGATGCTGAAGGCATGAAGCTCAAGTGTGTTGTCTTACTGTTGGCCATGGTGATGGCCGCTTGCTCGACAACAACGTCCACTCCGACGACCTTCGGAGTCGACGGTGCGCCACAACTGCTCAAGAACACCTTCCTGAGCGTGACTCGCCAGGCTGCCACTTTGGCCGGTTACGACGCGACGAACGACCAATGGATGGAGTTCGCACGCGAGGTGTGCAGCTCCGGTTTCGACAGCTCGAAAGACCTGGCGGACTTCGCAGATGAGAAGGCCGGTGCCAAAGCCAACCAGGACATCCGGCAGATGTGGTCGACGGCTGCCAAGGCGGCCACGAGCGCGTTCTGTCCCATCGGGGGAGTGTGAGGCATGCGCGTCCCGTCGAGAGCCGAACCGTGGAAACGGTTGCGGTGCGACCATAAGCGATCGGCTCGAGGGAGGTCAGGTCCCGGGAAGGCTGGACTCCCGCCGTCGCAGTAGCCCGACGAGCAGGCCCTCGGTGAGCGCATCCCACGAGGCTTCGATGACGTTCTCGTGTACGCCGATCGTTCCCCAGGTATCGTCTCCGTCGGATGTTTCGAGGAGTACTCGCACCATCGCTTCGGTTCCATAGGAGGAATCGAGCACTCGCACCCGATAGTCGGTCAGCCGGAGCCGGTCCAGGTCCGGATAGGCGGTTCTCAGTGCAGCCCGGAGCGCCTGATCCAATGCATGCACCGGACCCACCCCCTCTCCGGTGGTGACGACCCGCCGGCCGTCGACCACGACTTTCACGGTGGCCTCGGCGACGATCTCCTCGTCGGCCCGCCGATCGATGAACACGCGGAAGGATTCCAGCTCGAAGAAGCCCTGTTTCCACCCGAGCGCCCTGCGCATGAGCAGTTCGAAGGATCCGTCGGCCGCTTCGAAGTAATAGCCCTTGTGTTCGAGGTCCTTGACTTGTTCGAGGATGTGTGCGGCCGTTTCGGCGTCGACCTCGAGACCAAGATTCCTGGCCTCGGTGAGGACGCTCGCCCGGCCGGCCAGCTCCGAAACGACCATGCGGGTGCGGTTCCCGACCCGGGACGGGTCCTCGTGCTCGTACGCGTCGGACCGGCGGGCCAGGGCCGACGTGTGGAGCCCGGCTTTATGCGTGAAGGCGGAAGTCCCGATGTAGGGATGGTGGGGATCGAGGGAGATGTTGACGATTTCGGCAATGTGATGCGCTACGGGGCCGAGGAGTTCCAGCCTCCCTTCGGGAAGCACCGAGAGGCCCATCTTGAGGGCGAGGTCGGGGATGAGCGTCGAGAGGTCGGCATTGCCGGTCCGTTCCCCGTAACCGTTGATGCAACCTTGGACCTGTCGGACACCGGCATCGACCGCCATCAGGGAACTGGCCACGGCGCATCCGATGTCATCGTGGAAGTGGACGCCCAGCGGGCTCTCTGGGAGAGCCTCCTGTATCCGGTCGATCGTGCGCAAGACCGCAGAGGGGAGGGTCCCACCGTTGGTGTCACACAGCACCAACCGTTCTGCCCCGGCTGCTGCGGCCGCCTGCAGCACCCGGAGCGAGAACTCCGGATTGGCCCGGAAACCGTCGAAGAAATGTTCCGCATCGAAGAACACCCGCCGGTCATGATTGCGCAGGTACTCGATCGACTCGGTGACCATGCGTACGCCCTCGTCGAGATCGGTTCGGAGTACTTCACGCACGTGGTAATCCGACGACTTGCCGACGATGCAGATGACCTCGGTTTCGGCGGCGAGCAGCGCCTGTAGCTGAGGATCGTCGGCTACGGTGCCCCGTGATCGCCGGGTCGACCCGAAGGCCACCAGCGTCGCCGTTGCGAAATCCAGCTCGTTCCGTGCCCGGCGGAAGAACTCGTCGTCTTTGGGGTTGGCGCCCGGCCACCCACCCTCCACGTAGTCGACTCCCAACTCGTCGAGCAAGGAGGCGATCCGCAGTTTGTCGCCGACGGTCAGCGAGATGCCTTCCTGCTGAGAGCCGTCTCGCAGTGTCGTGTCATAGATCTCGGTCTTCATGGTGAACTCCTGGGCATCAGAAAACCCTCCGCCGGGCGAAGGGTTGGGCGCACACGATCAGTCGTATGCGCTAATCGATAATGATGGTGTTGGTCGGCTGGAACATCTGGTGGGCAGTATGGCGGATCGGATCCGGGCCGTCAACAGTCACGGAGATCCTCGGCCCTCGTTCAAAGGCGTGGAGATCGGCTCACGGCTCGAGGACGGCTCGGGAGTCGTAGGCGCCGGCCGCAGTGCGCCTGGTCACGATCCGGATCTTCGTCACCTCCACGGACGGCTTCGGTGTTCTCGCCACGATTCCCCTCCAGGTCGAATCCCAACATTGACCTGTCTCAAGAATGTCGACACATCGCACGGACGTCATGCCGCCAGAACGATCGCTGTGGAAGGGTGTCGGCGATCTCCCCGGAATGAACATCCTCGGAATGGAAAACGACCTTCATCGACTCGATTGACATGCTCTTGAGATGTTCCCAGAGAGCTCGGCAGCCAGGGCGGCCAACCTGAAGCTCGAAGGTCGCCCTGCATGCAGCCTCGGCGAACTTTTCTTCGCCTGCCGTCTTCGCCACGACAACCTGGTCCACCAGTCGACAAGCGCCACCGCGCCCGCTCCCCACCCGATCAACCTCCGCCGTCAGCGAGTCCGGTAGTGGATTCGAAGCTTCCACTTGATTGAACTGATGTCGTTGGCAAGCAGGTACTCGATGGCCCTCTGTCCGTAGATGAATCCATACGTCGCTACCGCTTCTTGGACCGACTCATACTCGGCAACGACGTCGACATCGTCGTAGTGAAAGCCCAGGATCTGCGTCATCAGAGTATTGATACGGTCTGACTCGTCGGGACCGTCTATTGGCGGCCAGACGACCTCCGTGAGTTCGCCGGCACCCCAGTGTGGAGCGCTGCCCACGACAAGGATGTGTCCGCCTGGTTTCACCGTCCCGAGCGCGTCGGCCACGAATCGCTCGGCCAGCTCCTGACCCTCCTGTCCTGCATCCACGAACCAAAAGGGGAATCCAAAGATGCTCACGATGGCGTCGATCGAGTCGGGCCGAAGAGGCAGGGCCTCTGCGATGCCATCGACAAACGCGACGTTGCGTAGTCCGTACGACCGAACTTTCCCGATGGCAACATCCCGCATGGGCTTCCAGGGTTCCAGGCCAACCACGAATCGCGCGTGCCTGGCCAACTCGAAAGTGGAGCATCCCGTTCCGGACCCTACGTCGGCCAACACCTTGTTCCGCAGATCGAACCGCTCGTCCAAGGCAGCGACGGCCGGAAGTGTTGTGCGAGCGAAACGGTCATAGACGTCTGGGTATTCCAGGTAGAGACGATCCCAGTCGCCTTCAAGAGACGGAAAGTCGCGGTTCTCGCACATCCTGCACCTCCTCACTTCCCGGCGACTCTCTCCACCCATCAGGCACGTCGCGCCAAGGAAGGCCACATCCGAATCGCACCATTGCCGCCGTCCAAGAGTGATAAGAGCGTTCCGGAGATTCGGGTCGGCGGAGCATCGCTCGCTCTTCCCCCGGTCCTCGAACTCCCTGGACTGGAAGTTCTCACCCGTTGGGTGCGTTCAGCTCCTCACGGGCTGCGGCCCTGAGTTCGGCGAGCATGGTACCTATCCGGCGGAACGCGCGAGCACTGGTCCCATGCGCGAGTTCGCCGGCGGTGCGCGCCCGGGGTCCGCGGATCGGAACCTTGTGGCCACCCAAGGTCACCGAGCCTGTCACACGGCCGGCTCTGGACGGAGGACCGTCACCTCAGTTTCTACGAACTCTGGGACAAGCTCCCCCCGGAGGGAAACCCCGTGACACGCGACAGCCGGGCCTGTCGGTCAACGCCCAACACCGCGTCGGCTCCCAACCCTCGCACCCGGATGGAGGCCGGCATCGCCGTAACCGATTCGTAACAAGCTGGTCGCAAGCCGGTAACGGCACCGCAATCGGTACGGAACAAGGGCCGTCTTAGATGGCTCTGCATGGGCGGATCGCCGGTCTGTGCGTGAGGGAGGAGATCAATACATGAAGCCCCTGTTCAAATCGTGGTTGCACCAGAGACGCTTGTGGGTCGCGCTGGTTCTTTTGTTGATCGGGCTTGTCCCGGCCGGAGTTGCCCGTGCGGCCGATCCGACCGGATCCTCGATCATCGACGTGCAAGGCGCCCCGGGGATCGCGGCGGTAGTCGCGGTCAACTATGCATGGACGCTGATCGCAGCGTTCCTGGTCTTCTTCATGCAGGCGGGTTTCGCGCTGCTGGAGGCAGGGTCGACACGGATGCGGAACGCCGGCTCGGTGTTCATGAAGAACTTCATCGACTTCTGCATGTGCGGTCTCGCATTCTGGGCGTTCGGTTTCGCTCTCATGTTCGGGGGCTCCGCGTTGGTGTCGGGGCTCGGTGACGGCAACGCGTTCGTCGGGTTTTCGGGCTTCTTCCTGAGTGGCGAGGCGAACGACGTCGGAACGGCGGCTTTCTGGTTCTTCCAGATGGTGTTCGCGGCAACCGCGGCCACCATCGTGTCCGGTGCGATGGCCGAGCGAACAAGGCTCGACGCGTACATGGCCTACAGCTTCCTCATCTCCGCGTTGATCTACCCGATCTACGGCCATTGGGTGTGGGGCGGCGGATGGCTCGCCACATTGCCGTTCGGCGCCGGCGCGAAGGACTTTGCCGGATCAGGTGTCGTCCACGCCGTCGGTGGGATCGCCGCGCTGGTCGGGGCGCTGATGGTGGGTCCAAGACGTGGAAAGTTCGATTCCGACGGGCGACCTCGGTCGATCCCGGGACACAACATGGGCTACGTCGTCATCGGGGCGATGATCCTGTTCTTCGGCTGGTTCGGTTTCAACCCCGGCAGCACCCTCGCGGCCACGGACCTCCGCATCTCGGTCATCGCGGTGAACACGTTCCTGGCGGGGATCAGTGGAGCGATCGTCGCCTACTACATCCGTCTGGTTCGGACGGGGAAGGCCGACATCCCGGTGACCGTCAGTGGCGCCATCGGCGGCCTCGTGGCGATCACCGCCCCGGTTGCCTACGTGGATTCATGGGCGGCAGTCGTCATCGGTGGGATCGCCGGCGCACTCGTGATCGGCGTTGCCGGGTTCCTGGAGCGGCGGCTGCATCTCGACGATCCCGTGTGGGCGGTCGCCTGCCACGGCGGTGCAGGCTTGTGGGGGCTCATCGCCGTCGGCATCTTCGCAAACGGTGTCTATGGCGGGGTCTCCGGGCTCATCGTCGGCGACAAGAGCCAGATCATCGCCCAGCTCATCAGCGTTGTGGCCGTGGTCCTCTGGACGGCCGTCACCTCCGCCATCGTCTTCGGTCTCATCAAGGTGGGGATCGGGCTCAGGGTCTCGGAAGCCGACGAGATCACCGGCATCGACGCCACCGAGTTCACGCAGATGGGCTACGTGATGGACGACATGGCAGACCCGTCGTGACGTGGCCGGCCCGGCCACACATCTGGGAGGGATCAATGACCGTTCGAGTACTCAGAGCCAAGAAAGGGACATGAATATGGAAGTAGTTGCTGCCGTCGGAGCCTTTGTCACACTGTTCACCGCCTTCGTGGTGGTCCCGCGACGACTCGTTCGACGGGAAGAGGACGACTGAAGCAGGCATAACTCCCACAACAGCCGGAGGCCTGCGACGAGTTATCGCTCAGCGGCAGCGGTAGCGGCCTTCTCCGGCATCCCCGCCTGCGGGATGCCGGTCTGTCGCGTTCGGATTGACTGTCATCTCATCAAAGAGGTGGTGGCAGGCGTGCCGCATCGGTCACGGGCATGAGGCGTTCCGGGTCCCGCACTCGACGCTCCCCACCACATCTCTGACAGGTTCTCGGGCGTCGGGCCGATTAATGGACGCGTGAGGACCCGTTCCGTCCTCGTGCGGACTTGTGCGTCACGCAGGTCGTGTTGGATGGACTCGTCGAGGGGGGCCTCCTGCAGGGCATCGTTGTGATCGCCTCATCGCCGGATTGGTCAACCGAAAGGATCGACGGGCGGTTGTAGCGGACGTAACGAACGGCTTCGATTCGTCCTTGTGCTGGTCACCGCTTCGGGCTGCAGCATGCGGCAGGGGGTTGCGTGGCCGGTCTTGCCGTATCTGATCCGGTGTTGCGGGTCCGCGGGCCGAGTAGTGGGGCATGGAGGAACGGGACGAACCGTCGAGCGACGCCCATGTCGAAGCACTCGTGGCAGTCGGCCAAGATTGCGGTCCGAACCGATGTGAGATTCTTGCCTTGGACATCGTCGAGTGGACTGCAACACCATGGCCGGCTCAGGCTTCGACGGATACGGCCGCAAGGTCGGTGACCACGACATCCGCCCCGGCTGCCCGCAGCCCGGCCGCGTTGTCATGGCGAGCCACCCCGATCACAAGGCCGAAGCCGCCGGTGCGGCCGGCGGCGACCCCTGAGATGGCATCCTCGACGACCACTGCCCGCTCGGGATCCACTCCGAGATCCTCGACCGCAGCGAGGAAAACTGCCGGCGATGGCTTGCCCGCCAGCCCTCGTTGCGCGGCGACCTCTCCGTCGACGATCACGTCGAAGACGTCGTGGACGCCTGCGGCGTCGAGAACGATGCGGGCGTTCCGGCTGGATGTGATCAATCCGGTGCGGAGACCTGCCTGGCGAAACGCGTCGAGGAGACGCAGCGTCGACGCGTACGCGTCGGCCCCTTGTTCGGCGATGTGGGAGAGGAACTCGGCGTTCTTTCGGTTGCCCAGTCCGCACACCGTGTCGGCATGTGGCGGGTCGGAGGGTGATCCCTCGGCGATCGTGATCTCACGCGAGGCAAGAAAGCTGCGCACGCCGTCGTATCGCGGCTTGCCGTCCACGTATTGAAGGTAGTCGGCCGACGCGTCGAACGGTTTGGCGTCAGGTCCGACATGGCGCACGAGGAACTCGTCGAACATGCTCTTCCACGCTTCGGTGTGGGCTCTCGTCGTATCTGTGACCACGCCGTCCATATCGAGCACGACTGCATCGAACTCGGCGGCCCGGATAACGACCGTCTCCTCGCTCGTGTCTCGTCTAGCCATGAGGCGCACTGCAGGAATGGGAGTGTGTTGTCAGATGTGCGATGTTCATCCCTTCGTCCCCGAGGTTGCGAGGCCCTGTACGAAATACCGCTGGAAGATGAAGAAGATGATGGCGATCGGGAGCGTAGCGAGCATCGTGCCGGCGAGGATGGTGTTCCACGGCTGGGCCTGCCCAAAGGCTGCCCGGATGTTCGCAAGCCCGAGCGGCAGTGTCTGAAGGTCCGGATTCCCCGGCACGGCGATCAGCGGGTGCATGAAGTCGTTCCACACACCCGCCGTCGACAGGATGGTCAGAGCGATGAGGGCCGGCGCAGCCAGGGGCAATGCCACTTTCGTGAAGATCTGCCAGGTCGTCGCTCCATCGATGGCCGCCGCCTCGAGCATCTCGTCCGGAAGTTGTTCGAAGAACTGTTTCATGAGAAAGATGCCAAACGCGTCGAACATCAATGGCAGGATCAGGCCGGCATAGGTATTGAGTATCCCGAGTTCCTTCATGATGAGGAATTTCGGAATCAGCAGCACGACGCCGGGTACGGCAAGAACCACGATCACAAAGCCGAAGACCGCTCGTCTGCCCCGGAACCGCATCTTCGCCAACGCGAATCCGGCGATCGAGTCGAAGAACAACCTGCCGGCTACGACCGAGACGGTGACGACGACAGAGTTGAACGCCCATCTCGGCAGTCGAACGTTGCTCGTGTTGAGCCCGCGGATCCCGTCGAGTGTCCAGCCGTATTTCGGATCGGCCCACAGCCGGACCGGATTCTGCTGAATGTCCGGCAACGTCTTGAACGAAGTGACGATCGTGAGCACGAAGGGCAGGATGAACACGAGGGCGAAGAACACGAGAGCCGCGTACCCCAAGAAACGCTTCACGGATGCCTTCGTGATCTTGTCGCGTGCCATTGCGACCGTCATCTCACAACTCCCCGCTCGACTTGATGATGCAGCGCTGCAGGAAGGCGAAGATCATGATGACTCCGAACAGAAGGATCGCGATCGCCGCGCCCAGGCCGGCCTCGGAATTGCGGAAGGACTGGAAGTAGATCCAGAAGGCCGGCGTAATGGTGGTCTTTCGGGGTCCTCCGAAGTTGGTGGCGAATATCTGATCGAACACCTGCCAGGTGCCGATGAGACCCAGCATGACCACGAAGTAGATCGTCGGGCGCATCATCGGGATGGTGACTCGCCAGAACATCTGAAACGGACCGGCACCGTCAACCGTCGCGGCCTCTTCGACCGATGGTGGGATGCTCTGCAGCCCTGCGAGGAAGATGAGCATCATGGTGCCGGTGGTGGTCCAGGTGACGAGCATCATGATGGCGAACATCGCCACGCTGGGGCCGGCGAACCAGTCCCAGAGGGTGAGCCCCATGAATTCGATGCCGGCGGCCCACGCGGGTGGTTGATGCACCCCGATCACGCCGAGAGCGTTGTGGATCAGTCCGTTTGCATTGTCGAGCCAGTTGATGTTGCCGAACGGCAGAACGGCATTGATCGCTCCTTGCGTCTGGAACATGAAGACGAAGATCAGTGTCACGGCGATGGAACTCGTGATGGAGGGAAAGTAGTAGGCGGTTCGGAAGAAGCCTTTCCCCTTCAGGGCGGTCTTGTTGAGAATGACGGCGATGACGAGTGCAAGGGTCGTCTGCATGGGGACGACCCCGATCACGTAGTAGAAGTTGTTGCGAATCGACCGAGCGAAATCCGTTTGACGAATCCCGGCCTCGAAGAGCAGCTTGCTGTAGTTCTCGAACCCGATGTAGGGAGTGTCGAACGGCGAAACGAAGCCGTTCCAGTCACGGAAGCTCACCCAGACCGTGAGGAGGATCGGGATCGCCACGAACAGGATGAGACCGAACACGACAGGTCCGGTGAAGATCCAACCGAGGGCGTTTTCGCTCCGGGAAGCAGACCGTGTGCGGGACCGCCTGCGAGGCAGCAGGGGACGGTTTCGACGTGGCCTGTCGATCTCGGTCGACGCTTCGTCCTTGGCGACCATCCCTGGGGCTCCTTCTGTGAAAACCCGAAGGGGGGTCGCCCTGTGGGCGACCCCCCTTCCTTCGGTCAGTGGAGAACGTCCTCCCCTGCCTGCGTGACCTTTGTGATGAGGTCGTCGACAGAAGCCGTCCCGTCAACGATTCCTTCGGCGTTCTCGTTGAACACGCCGACCACGTCGTTGAAGCCGGGAACGAAGCCCCAGCGATGTGCGTACGCGGAACCGGCAACGAACGCATTCAGGTCAGGATGCGAAGCGATCCAGTCGGCAGACACGGACTTCCGGGCCGGCATCACGTTGAACGCATTCGTCCAGGCAAGCGACCCCTTTGCATTGGTCAAGTACTCGACGAACGCCCATGAGGCGTCGGGGTTCTTGGCATCTTTGGCAACACCGTAGCAAACGGTGAATGCGAACGTGCCCATTCCCGCAGGGCCGGCCGGGAGCTCCGCAACGGCGAAGTTCTTGTCCGGGAAGGCATCTTGCAGGTAGCCGACGATCCAGTTGCCCTCGATCGTCATGGCTGCCTTGCCTTGCCCGAAGGCCTCACCGGCCCATCCGGCATCGACGGCCTGGGGCTTGATGAAAGACCCGGCCGCATACTGGTCGGCGACGAACTGGAGGGCAGTTCGCGCGGCATCATTGTCCAGTGTGATCTTGGTTACGGCGTCGTCGGTGAGAGCCGCTCCGGCTTGGAACAGGAACACGGCCCAGCGCGGGTACTCGACTCCCATGGTGAGCCCGGCCTGCGCGTCGCCGGCCGCTATCGCTGCGACGTCACCGGTGGTGAGTGTGGCGGCCGCGGCCTCGAGTTCGTCCCACGTCGTCGGCACATCGACACCGGCTGCTGCCAGTGCGTCTGGGTCGTACACGAGGGCGAGGGTCGAGAAGTCCTTCGGGGGGCAGTACCACGTGCCGTTGAACGTGAATGCGTTACGCAACGACGGGTAGATGTCGTCCGGATCGCTCAACGCTCCATCCGGCACGGGAGCCAACACACCGGCATCGGCAAGGTCCGGCAGCTTGAAGCTGTCCACGTAGAACACGTCGGGTGGAGCGCCCGAGGCCAACGCCGCCTGAAGTGCGACATCGAACTCCGCTTGCGCCTGGAACTCGGCGTTCGCTCCGGTGTCGGCCGAGAACTGAGCGACGAGATCCGACAGCGCGGAGTTCTCCGCATCAGACGACGACCAGCCCCATAGGGTGAGATCAACACCCTCGAGGGCAGGCGTCGGTGTTGCCTCCGTCGTCGAGGAAGTCTCAGACACGGCGGCAGTCGTGGTCGTCGCCTGCGTCGTCGAAGAGGCCCCAGACCCGTCGGCAGTCGTTGTCGTCACCTCGCTTTCGCTAGTGGTGCTGCACGCCGTGGCCATCAGGGCCAAGACGAGCAGGAATATGATCCATTTGGATCGCTTCATGCCATTTCTCCTCTCCTTATCCACCTCGGTGGCTTCCACCGCGGCGGCGGGTTACTCCGGCCGAGAACCCTGTGTGAGCAGTCGCTCGTGGCGTACGTTCTGATGCATGAATGAGAAACCCAGTGAATCCCAGTGATCGGGCAGTCGAGCGGACGTCGCAGGTGAGCCGCCATCGAGATGCAACCCACCGAACCCGAACAGGGCGGCCTGCAGGACTCCACCCTGTGTCGCGGCATGGATGCCCTGAGTGCCGTGGACCATGGCATCGTCGTGATCGATCGCGACCGCCCGGACGAAGTACTCATATGCGGTCTCAGGCCGACCGATCCGTGATGCCACCAGTGAGTGCATGGCCAGGCTGAGGGACGATCCGTGATCGGTGATGGGGGCGTAGAAGTCGAAGGCGGCCGCGAGGGCACCGGGAACGGTGCCGTGTTCGTCGAGAAGCGCAAGTGCCATGAGCACGTCTGCCTGCTTGACCAACTGGATCTCCTGTGCCCGCTTGTCGCCGAACAGTTCGTACAGGGACTGCCTGCTCGGATGGAACGCCGCGACGTCCACCACGTCCAGGTTGAAGAAGCCCTCATGCTCCTCCCATACGCCCCCTTCGTCCTTTCGAAGCACGATGAGGTCTGCCAGATCTCCGTACCGGGCCAGGTCGTCGCCTTTGATCGACAGAGCCTGGAGCAGCTTCCGTGAACTCACGGGATCGGTGTCATCGAGCCAGGCGGCTGCGACGGCCGCCTGCCGAAGCTGCCATGCCGCCATTGCGTTCGTGAAGAAGGAGTCGTTGACGTGCTCGTGGTACTCGTTGGGACCGATCACGTTGCGGATATGGGCACCGTCCGATCCGATCTCGAGCCGACTTGCCCAGTACTTGGCGCCGTCGAGGACCATCTCGGTCCCGTACCGCGCCATGAACGCGTCGTCACCCGACCACCGGTGATAGTGATCGGTGGCCCAGGCAACGCAGGCCGTGATGTGCTCTTCGAGCTCACCGGTCCAGATACGAATCCGTTCCCCGTCCTCTTTTCGACCCCACTTGGGAGTGACTTCGTCGCCGGTGTCGGCGGCTTCCCACGCATAGAACGCTCCCTGGCGTCCCAACCGGGCTGCCTTCTGTCGGGCGCTGGGGAGACCTCTATGCCGGTACCGCAGATGCGTGGCCGCCAGATCGGGTTGAGAGATCGTGAGGTACGGCACCACGTATATGTCTGTGTCCCAGAACACATGATGGCGGTAGCCATATCCAGAAAGCAGACGGGCCCCGATGCTGCCCCGAGTGTCCTGGGGTGGCGCGGCTGCGATGAGATGGAATGCAGCAAACCGAAGTGCACGTTCGGCTTCGGGATCGCCCCCGACGTCGATCCGGCTGGTCTCCCATCGTCGCGACCAGTGGGGGATCGAGGCCGCAACCACGGTGTCGAAGCCGGCATCGAGTGCCGCCACTGCGCGGTTCGGCCGGCCCGGGACCGTGTAGCGGGCCATCTTGGTGAGCGTGCGGGAGGCACCTGGCTCCAGCGTGAACGTTCCCCGGAACCTGGGATGCGAAGCGTCATGCACCAGGGCGAGAGCATCCAAGCCGGACAGCCGGCATTGAACGGTGAGGTCATGTGCGCCGTCGACACTTCGAGCTGACAGCGACAGCGATCGGGCGTCGATCCGATCCCATCCGGTTGCATCCCAGAGGGCCCCGAAGGGGCCGGCCACGGAGGCATCGATTCCCGTCTCGATGGTGATCGTCACCGGCTCCGTCAGCGCCGTGAAGGTCACGTCGAGCGCCACGAGGCCCGGATCCTCCATGGAGGCCGTGCGGCGGAAGATGGCTTTCACGACTCCGGTTTCGGCGCCCTTCCAGACCACGGTGCGGGTCACGACGCCGGTCCGCATGTCGAGGCGCCGTTCGAACCCGGCAGGAGGACGACGGTCGAGCCGGAACGGCTCACCATCAACCGTGATGATGATCCCCGTCCAATCGGGTACGGCGCCGAGCACCGGCAGGTCCCCTGGAGGAGTCACGAACAGACCGTGAATGAATGTGGCAGGCTCCTGCCCCTCGAACCCCTCTTCGAACGTGCCGACCGTGCCAAGGTACCCGTTGCCGACGGTGAAGAGGGGGGCTCGCCAGGGCGCCATCTCGGGTACGAGGCGATCGTCGACGTACTCCCATGTGGACGCCCGGTAGTGCAACATCAGCGATCCGCTTGCCTGGCCGGATTGGTGCTGGCACGTATGACGAGTTCGGGTGCCAAGGTTCCCGAGCGAGGTGCCGCACCGGCGGTCTCGTCGAGACGCTCGACCAGCATCTCTACGACCAGTTCACCGACCGATTCCATCGGCTGGCGGATGCTGCTGAGCGGCGGAGCGGAAAAGGCCGCACTCGGGATATCGTCGAAGCCGACCACCGCCACATCACTGCCGACCTCCAGACCGGCGTCACGGATCGCGCTCATCGCTCCGAGCGCAAGGGCGTCTTGCACTGCAACGACCGCAGTCGGAGGCCTGTCGAGGCGCAGGAGGTGCTCCATCGCCTCGATGCCTGGCACAACTCCGTTCTCGACGCGCACGGTGAGTTCGTCACGGACGGCGATCCCTGCGTCTTCCAGACCAAGGCGGTATCCGGCTGCCCGTTCGTCACCGGTGATGGATCCTTCCGGCCACCCGATCAGGGCGATGTCGTGATGGCCCACCTCAACGAGGTGGGCGACCGCCTGTCGCACCCCCGCGCGCCCATCCACATCGACCCACGGGTGCTCGTCGGGAGTGTCGGTGCGGCCGAACGTAACGAAGGGAAACCTGACGTCGAGGAGGTACGTGATCCGGTCGTCGTTGCGGCCGGTACCCGATATCACGAAGCCGTCGACGGCACCGCGGCGAATCATTTCCCGGTAGGCATCGACCTGGGTCTGGCCAGGTCTCGGCGTGAACAGCACAATGTCGAGATCCGCTCTTCCGGCCCGCTCGACCATACGGTGGAGGAAAACGTCCAGAGCGAACCCGTCGGTCACTCCTGGTATCTCATACCCGATCGAGAACGTGCGCTGCTGCTGGAGGGCTCTGGCTGCGCGGCTGGGTTCATATCCCAGCTGCGCAATCACGGCGGTGACGCGTTCACGTGTGTCTGGCGCTACGACATCCGGAGAATTCAACACGTTGGAGACCGTGGCAGCAGATACTCCGGCTGCTCTGCCGACGTCCTTGATCGTGACTCGCATAGTGTCCTTGAAACGTTTTAGGTGGTACTTGAAACGTTTTAGTCGACAATTGCCACAGTGTCAAACAGGTTCTTCGGGAACGAGAGGGGTCCGGTGATCCGCGGGATGCGACGGGGACCCCGCCAATCCGATGGTGTGCTACGCCTTCAAGACGGAGGACGTCCGTCTGTGGAAACGACCCTCGTCCGCGTGGGCGGGCTGCTCGTCGGCCGGCCGCCGGCGGTGTGCCGGGTGTTGAC
>JAADGS010000079.1 GCA_013152275.1 Actinomycetota bacterium
ATGGGGGTGTCGACATGAAGCGATCGGCGTGTCGCAAGAGGCTCTACCCCATCAACCTCGGCCAAAACCCCGAGGCCACTTCCCCTGCTAGAGGAAGCAAGAACAGCGCCACTCTTTCCTTCCCCCTCCAGGGGGAAGGAATGAGACCCCATCGGCCTCGCTGCGCTCAGGCCGGACGGAATCCCCGGTTGCGGGCCTCGGGCGGCTCATCCGGGCCGAACGACGACAGTAGCTTGCGGTCCAAGAGATCCTCGGCCTCGACACGGCCCTGCAGCAGCGCGAACTGCTCGTCGTCGTCGCAGTCGTAGAACACCATCGTGTCCCGGATCCCGATGTACCTGTTGTTCTCGAAACGTTGCAGCCTGGCCATGACCACTCCTATCCGAACGGGCCTTGCGGAGTCGTTTCCTCACCGCGATCCCACTCTGCCCAGTCGAACCACTCGGCCAGTTCACTCTCGTCGGGCGGCTCGGCGACGAGATCCGCGTCGTCATCGTCGATGTAGGTCACATGCTCGATCCCGTCGTCCTCGATCGTCAACGCGAGGAACCCGACCGAGCGAAACTTGCCTCCCTCGTCCGGAAGCCACAAGGCGATCACACAGTCGTCGTTGCACTCCCCCCGGGACGCGACCAGACGCGGATAGCGCAGCCAAAGGTCGCTCAGGCCTTGCAGGGCCGCCTCGACTCCCACACCATCGAAAACATCGGAGGTGATCTCTTCTCCGAGCAGCTCCCCGACGCCGTCGAGGTCTCGCGCATTGAACACGTCGACCAGCGTGTCGCGATAGTTCTCGGCCTGCGGTTCCGATTCGAGATCAAAGACGTGTGCCATGTGAACCTCCGCTCGTGAACCACCGAACCGGTTCCCCGACTGAAAGCACCAACCCTGGCGGTGGCGCCGGCGAAAGCCTCCATGGCGGCACGGTCGACGGGGCGACGGAGAGCCACCCTGCCATCACCGCGCGGACGGCTATACGCCGCAGATCAGATACGAACCGACTCACGGTATGACCCAAACACTTTCTTCATCGCCTCGACGATCTCGCCCTCGGTCGCCCGAACACGAGCAGCGTCGACCATCAGTTCCATCAGATTGGCATCACCCCTTGCGCCTTCCTCGAGCGCCTTCAACGCCGCATCGACGGCCTCGGAATCTCTCCTGGACCGTAACGCCCGGACTGCCTCGCACTGGTTCTTCTCGACCTCTTCGGGGATGACGAGCGTCTCGAGCGGCGTCTCGACGTCGTCGACGTACTTGTTCACTCCGACGATCGACCGCTCGCCGGTCCCGACGGCCTTCTCGAACTCATAGGCCGAGTCGGCGAGCGCGCCCTGGAAGAAGTTCTCCTCGATGCCGCGCAGCGTCCCGTCGAGAATCGACCCGTCCCCCATCGCGAGGACCTTCTGCAAGATCTCCTCCGCCCTTGCCTCGACCCTGTCGGTCATCTCCTCCACGAACCACGAACCACCCAGCGGATCGATCGTGTTCGCCACCCCGGTCTCCTCGGCGATGACCTGCTGGGTGCGCAGTGCGATCTCCGCGGCCCGTTCGGTCGGCAGCGCATACACCTCGTCGAGAGCGTTGGTGTGCAGACTCTGGGTACCGCCGAGCACCGCCGCGAGCGCTTCGATCGCGGTTCGGACCACGTTGTTGTCCGGCTGCTGAGCAGTCAAGGACACACCGGCGGTCTGGGTGTGAAAACGTAGTTTGAGGGAGCGCTCGTCGGTCGTCCCGTACTTGTCGCGCATCCACCTGGCCCAGATGCGGCGTGCCGCCCTGAACTTGGCGATCTCTTCGAAGAAGTCGAGGTGGGCGTCGAAGAAGAACGACAGGCGCGGAGCGAAGTCGGGAATCTTCAGGCCCCGACGCAGGCACGCCTCCACGTACGCGAACCCGTCGCCGAGCGTGAACGCGAGCTCCTGGGCGGCGGTGGCTCCCGCCTCGCGGATGTGATAGCCGGAGATGGAGATCGTGTTCCACTGGGGCACTTCCCTGGTGCAGAACTCGATCATGTCGACGATGATCCGCATGTGCGGCGCCGGAGGGTAGATCCATTCCTTCTGGGCGATGTACTCCTTCAAGATGTCGTTCTGCAGGGTGCCGCGAACATCACGCCACGCGACGCCCTGCTCTTCGGCAGCCACGAGGAAGAGTGCGAAGAGCACCTCGGCGGGACCGTTGATCGTCATCGACACGGAGACGTCTCCGAGAGGGATCCCTTCGAACAGGGTCTTCATGTCGTCGGCAGAGTCGACTGCGACACCGCAGTTGCCGACCTCGCCGACCGACCTGGGATCGTCCGAGTCGATTCCCATGAGTGTCGGCATGTCGAACGCGACCGAAAGCCCGTTCTGGCCTTTCGCCAGCAGTGACCGGAACCGCTCGTTGGTCTCCTTGACGCCTGCGAACCCTGCGAACTGGCGTGTCGTCCACAGTCGCCCCCGGTACCCGGTCGCGTGAATGCCCCGCGTGTACGGAAACTGCCCGGGATAGCCGATGCGGGGATCGGGGTCGCCGTCGGCGGGAAGTCCGAGCGCCGGGACCTCTTCGAACGAGATGGTCTCAAAGCGCTTGCGGCGCTCGCGCCCCGCCGCGTACTCCTGCTCCCATCGCTCCCGGGCGCTCACGCATCACCTCCGGTCGAGACTTCGGCACCGCAGTTCGGACAGACCGCCACTTCGATGTCCCCCACGATGAACGAGATGCCACAGTCGGGACACGTGCGTCGCGGAGAAGACGGCCCGGACTCCGGTGGCGACTTCTGCCGCAGCGCATCGAGGCCCGCAGTCTCGCGCACCTCGTTGACCGCCCCACACGCGGGACACGGATACCGTCCCGGCCCCTGCACCGCGAACTGTGTCTGGCAGCGTCCGCATCGAACCTGTGTCATCGCTCACTCCTCATGGTCTCATGCTACCGAGTCTCGGGAACCGGGCACGACGCGGCGCCGCCGCTCTCGGTTTTCTGTCACGGGCACGTTGCGCGGTCGGCCGCCTCGACGCCGTCGGGATCGTCACACGCCGTATCACCGCCCACGGCGCTACGATCGGTGGAGGCCGGCTCGGGAAGGATCGCCCGGTGGATTTCGCACTCATGACAGAACCGCAGATCGGTGGAACGTACGACGAGATCCTCGCCGCGGCACTGTGGGCCGAGCAGGCAGGCATGGTGTCGTTTGCCCGTTCCGACCACTACTACTCGAGTCGGGACCCCCGCCCCGACGCCACCGACGCGTTCGCGACCCTCGCCGGCCTCGCACGCGAGACGTCGCGCATCCGCCTGGCGGTGCTCGTATCTCCGATCACGTTCCGTCACCCGGCCGTGATCGCCAAGAACGCGGCGACGATCGACCAGATGTCCGCAGGCCGGTTCGATCTGGGCATCGGCACCGGATGGATGGAACTCGAACACGATGCGTTCGGGTTTCCGTTTCCTCCGTGGGCCGAACGATTCGAACGTCTCGAAGAGGCACTGGCGTACCTGGAAGCCGCCTTCGGACCCGGCCCGGGGACGCTGTCGGGTCGCTACTACGAACTCGATGCCGACGTCCGACCCAAACCGGCCGATCTGCGCATCATCGTCGGAGGATCGGGAGCGCACCGCACACCGGCACTGGCCGGCGCCCACGCCGACGAGTACAACCACTTCATCGCATCTCCGGAGGAGATCGCCCCGAAGATCACCCGGATGCGCGAAGCGGCCACGGCGGCCGGCAGAGACCCCGACGCCGTCACCGTCAGCGTGATGGGTCCGGTGCTCACCGGCAAGGACGAGGCGAGCTACCGGCGCCGCCTCGAGAGTGCCGCCGCAGCCCGGGATCGGGACCCGGAGAACCTGGAACGGTCATGGTCGGACCACGGCATCCCCGTCGGCCCACCGGCCCGGGTCAGGGAGGCGCTCGCAGCCCTCACCGAGATCGGTGTCACCAAGTTCTACGTCCAGCATCTCGACCTCGCCGACTTGAGCGGTCTCGACGAGACGCTGGAAGCGCTCGCCGGGTAGAACTTCCCGCTGAGGGGGAAGCAAAGAAAAGAACGACCCGCCCACCTCTTGCTTCCCCTAGCAGGGGAAGTGGCCTCGGGGCTTTGGCCGAGGCCGATGGGGTAGAGGATCTTGCTAGCAGGGGAAGTGGCCTCGGGGCTTTGGCCGAGGCCGATGGGGTAGAGAATCTTCCGAGCAGGGGAAGTGGCCTCGGGGCTTTGGCCGAGGCCGATGGGG
>JAADGS010000080.1:0-25709 GCA_013152275.1 Actinomycetota bacterium
AACCTGAGGCTGCGGTCCGCGCTCGAGCCACAGGCACGGGTATTCCATCAACGAGCTTCTCGTAAGGACCCTGTCGCAGCTCCCCGGCGAATGGGGAGACCCTTTTGGTAGACACTTCCGCTCCAGGCGCGTCACCTCCGGTACGTCGGCAGTACCCGACCGGACGGCATACTACGAAACCCGAACCGTCGCCCTGTCGAAAGGGACTCATCGGAAAGCACGTCACGGGAGAGTTCGGCATTCCTGCCGCCTTGGTGGCCGGTATGATCCCGCAGGCGTCACCAGTGCCACCTCTGGTTCTTCGTGCTCCTTCTCGGCAAGCGAACTCCGATGGCCATGAAACCATCTGGGCTGGTCGGCGGCTCTTTGGGAGCACGACCGATGCGTCGATTCCGTGACGTCGTGAGACCGCCGGCCGACGCGAAGCCACACGTCGGGCAATCATGCCGGTCGGCTACGAAAACGGCAGCGGTATCCTGGCCGCATCCGAGCGGAGTCAAGAGAGAGGGAATCCACTTGCACGATCTCAGCCCTCACGGCATCGAGCCGAAAGGCGAAGTCTTCTGGGACCTGTCGACGCCGGTTCTGGTCGAGCACACCCTCGACCAAGGTCTCGGCATGTTGGCCCACCGAGGCCCGCTCGTCGTCAGCACCGTCCCCTACACGGGCCGAAGCCCGAAAGACAAGTTCATCGTCCGTGATCCTCAGACCGAGGGCGAGATATGGTGGGGGGACGTCAACCATCCGATCGAGCCCGAGGTGTACGACGCTCTCTATGCGCGCGTGACGGAACATCTGGCCGAGCGCAACCTGTACATCCAGGATTTGTATGCGGGAGCAGACCCCCGGTACCGGCTGGCCGTCCGGGCGATCACCTCGAGTCCGTGGCATGCACACTTCTGCCGGAATATGTTCCGCTTGCCCCGCTCCTACGAGCTCGACGACGAGATCGAACCGTTCCACCCGGACTTCACGCTCGTGCACGCTCCGGACTTCAAAGCGATCCCCGAACGCGACGGCACCCGCAGCGAAGTCTTCATCATCATCTCCTTCGAGCATAAAGTGCTCTTGATCGGCGGCACCACGTACATGGGCGAGATGAAGAAGTCGGTCTTCTCGGTCTTGAACTACCTGCTGCCGAAGAAGGGCGTGCTCAGCATGCACGCCTCGGCCAACGTCGACCAGACGGGACATTCGGCCGTGATCTTCGGGCTCTCCGGCACCGGCAAGACGACCCTGGCGACCGATCCGAAGAGGAACATGATCGGCGACGATGAGATCGGCTGGGGCGTCGACGGCATCTTCAACATCGAGGGCGGCTCCTACGCGAAGGTGATCCGTCTCAGCCCCGAGGACGAACCGCTCATCTTCGAGGCCACCAACCAGTTCGAGGCACTGCTCGAGAACGTGGTGATCAACCCTGAGAGCCGCCGGGTGGAGTGGGATGACGCAACTCGCACCGAGAACATCCGCAGCTCCTATCCGCTCGCTCACCTCCCCAATGTCGTGAAGAGTGGCATGGCTCCGCCCCCACATAACATCGTGTTTCTGTCTGCGGACGCGTTCGGCGTGCTTCCCCCGATCTCGCGACTGACCCGCGAGCAGGCGATGTACTACTTCATCTCCGGATACACGGCCAAGCTCGCCGGCACGGAGAGGGGTGTGAACGAGCCGGCCGCCACCTTCTCCCCATGCTTCGGCGCCCCGTTCCTTCCGCTGCCACCCTCGTACTACGCCGACGTTCTCGCAAAGAAGATCGACGAGTTCGGCACCGGACTCTGGATGATCAACACCGGATGGACGAGTGGACCCTACGGTGTCGGCTACCGGATCCGGATCCCGCACACGCGGGCAATGCTCAACGCGGCGCTCGCCGGCGACCTCGACGACGCCACGTACCACCAGGACTCCATCTTCGGCCTCTCGATCCCGACAGAGGTCCCGGGAGTTCCCGCCGAACTGCTCGACCCTCGTAGCACCTGGGAGGATCCATCTGCCTACGACACGCAAGCCGTCAAGCTGGCCGGGATGTTCCAAAAGAACTTCCGGCAATACGCAGACAATGTTCCCGAGGCCGTCATCGCCGCGGGACCACACACGTGACACGGCATATCGACAGCGCGAACGGCGGCTCGAAGACCGACTCGGTGTGACCCCTGCACGACTTCCCTGGACGTAACCCAAACGGCTGAAGAATCGCCTGGCAGACTCCGCGCGATCCAGGGCGCATGGAGCCGCGAAACACCCGGGGGAGGTCGGGCTGCTGCGGGCGGTCGGCATGTCACGCCGGCAAGCCCGGGGCCCCGGCTCCGGGCTCGCCGCCACGCACCTCGATCCACTGGGGGTAGTAGAACCCACGCGTCTCGTTCAGGGCCTGTGTGGCGCACGAGCGCAGCCGAACCGGAGGGGTTCCCTCACATGCCATCTGTTCGACAGCGGGTGTACGGCAGGGAGGGGCAGGCCGGGAACGCCGCAAGGGTTGTCTGTCGACGCACTAGATTCCCCCCGTGGGCAAGGATGCCGGGTTCAAGGACCATGAGGGCCGAGTCATCGACTTTGGCCGTACCGCCGTCGACTATGAACGCCATCGCCCGGGCTTCCCCGAGAGTTTCTTCGACCGCCTGGTGCACAACCGCTGGATCCGCGCAGGTCAACGCGCCCTCGATCTGGGTACTGGCACGGGCTCCCTCGCTTTGGGTTTCGCCGCCCGCGGACTCGAAGTCACCGGCATCGACATCGCCCCCGAACTACTCGAAGTCGCACGCCAAGCCGCCGTCGACCGCGGACTGTCCGCTCACTTCATCGAGGGGCGTGCCGAGGCCACCGGCCAGGACGACGCCGGCTTCGATCTCGTGAGCGCAGGCCAATGCTGGTGGTGGTTCGACACGGACACAACCATCACGGAGGTCAACCGCATTCTCACCCCGGGCGGTCGCCTGCTCATCTGCGACTTCAGCTACCTGCCGCTGCCCGGCAATGTTGCCGGCCGCACCGAGGATCTGATTCTCCGACACAACCCCGGCTGGCCCAAGGCAGGCTGGCGAGGTGTACACCCCGAGCAGGTACAAGCCCTCGACCGGGGAGGCTTCCAGCACGTCGAGAGCTTCAGCTATGTGACCAACGTGGCGTTCACCCACACCGGCTGGCGCGGTCGCATCCGCACCTGCAACGGGGTCGGCTCGACTCTGAGCGCCGGCCAGGTCCAGCGTTTCGACACCGATCTCGCCGAGCTGCTCGCCCACGAGTTCCCGGGCGAACTCTCGGTGCCGCACCGCGTCTTCGCCACCAGCGGGATCAAGGCCTGAGACCCCCTCCTCCCCGTTCTCGTGACGGTTGACCCGGATTATTCCCGTCAAGCGTCACGAGAACGGTGGTTTTGACGAGACCTGCGAGTTGTTTGTTGCTGCTCCGGTTTCCTATGCTCCCAACCCGTGCGTGCCCTTCGTCCTATCACCGCCGTTTTCTTGAGCTTTGCTCTGGTCATAGGACTCGCCGGCCCCGCACTCGCCGACGCCTTGGCGGCGAAAGTGAACGCCGTGCGTTCGCCCGACCTTCCCATCCTGATGGCGGCTGATGCCCTCGCGGCACAGTCCGCAGCCGCGCAAGCCAAGGCAGGGAAGCAGTTTCACACCAACCTCAATCCGTTGCTGAGCGTCTGCACCGCAGCCGGAGAGGTCGTCGGAGTCGGACCCAATCTCGACTCGATCTTCGAAGCCTTCCGCAACAGCCCGCCCCACTGGGATCTGATCACCTCGTCGAGATGGACATCCATGGGTACGGGAATGACAACGACGAGCGACGGAGCCATCTACGTCTCTGTAATCTTCTGTGAGGGAGCAGACGGCAACGCCCCCGTGCAGCCGGCACCAAGTCCGGCTCCGGCGGCGACCGCCCCGACGCAGACGCGTCACGCATCGATGGCGCTTCCCGCACTCCGCCCTGAACTCGCACTGAGTCCATGCACAGGTGCCGAGACCCGAGAACTCGTCCTTCACGAACCACCCTGGGTCACGGGAAGCTGTCCGGGCCTGGCCTGATCGTCTAGGAGTGTGGGTCAGTATCTGCCGGTGGGGTGGTCGGCTGGTTGACCGCTGACAGGGTTGTGTTGGTGTGGGTCATCTGGTCCCGTCGGGTTCGGTGTACGAGTTTCTGGGGGAGCATCGACGACGCCTGTTCCCGGATGACATGTTCGAGGATCTGTTCTCATCGTCGCGGGGTCGCCCGTCGGTGGCGGGTGATGTGGTCGCTACGGTCATGGTTCTTCAGTCGTTGGAGGGCTTGTCAGATCGTGACGCTGTGGATGCGCTTCGAACCGACCTGAAGTGGAAAGTGGCATGTGGGGTCCCGTTGACTGATGAGGGGTTCCACCCGACTGTGTTGACGTTGTGGCGGAACCGGCTTCGTGCCAGTGACCGCCCGCAGCGGATCTTTGACGCGGTGCGCGCTGTGGTGGTCGAGACTGGGGTGTTGGCGAAACGGACCCGTCGAGCGTTGGATTCGACGCTGCTTGATGACGCGGTGGCGACTCAGGACACAGTGACGCAGTTGACGTCGGTGATCCGCCGGGTCCGTAAGACAGTCCCTGTTGCAGTCACGGTTGACGTGTCAGGTCATGATTACGAGGCCCCTGGCAAACCGGCCTGTGCGTGGGACGATCCTGCTGCTCGTGACGAACTTGTCACCGCCCTCGTCACCGACGCTGCGGCGATCTTGGATGCGGTTGACGGTGTCGCACTTGATGACGATCAGACCCGCCTTGTTGCACTCCTTGCCCTGGTTGCAGGTCAAGATGTTGAACCTGGCGATGAGGAAGGCACGTGGCGGATCGCTCACCGGGTCGCCAAGGACCGGGTCATCTCAACGGTGGATCCCGAGACGAGACATATGCACAAGTCCCGATCCGCCTATCGCGATGGATACAAGGCCCACATCGCGGTTGAACCCGAGACGGGGATCATCACGGCGTGTGATCTGACGCCATCCAGCATCGGGGACGGGCCGGTCGGTGTCGACCTCCTCGATGGTGAACCCTCGGGTCTCACCGTGTTGGCTGATTCGGCGTATGGGGCCGGCCCAACCCGTGCCGATCTTGCTGATGCCGAACACACTGTGGTGATCAAACCCTGGCCGCTGGCACGCAACTCGAAACTCGGCGACGATCAATACACCAGGGACGACTTCACGATCGACTACGACGAACGCACGGTCACCTGCCCCAACCAGACCACGGTGCCGATCAACGCCGGCGGGCAAGCCCGTTTCGGTGCCAGATGCAGGGACTGTCCGGTCCGTGACCGTTGCACGACAGCCGCTGAGGGCAGAGTCTTCAGCGTCGGTGACCACGACCAGCTCCTTGCCCAAGCCCGGGCCCAATGGCGAGACGGAGACGACCTCGACGAGTATCGGCAGTATCGGCCCATGGTCGAACGCTCCATTGCGTGGATCGTCACGAACGGACACCGTAGAGTCAGATACCGAGGCGTTGAACGCAACCGCATCGCCCTCTCCACACGAGCAGCAGTCATCAACCTCCGGCGGCTTATCAACCTCGGACTCGTCTCGAACCCCGACGGATGGGCCCTCCACCCGGGCTGACAACCCCGGACCCACACCCGTTGACACGAACCACGCTCCAGAAACCGTCGCGAACCCGCCACGACCAGCCAACCACCCTCGACCGGACCCCACACCCCCATCGATCAGCAGGCTCCTAGAGGAGCAGCTCTGCGATCTGCACCGCATTCAGTGCGGCTCCCTTGCGAAGGTTGTCGGAGACACACCAGAGGTTCAACCCTCCCGGTGTTCCGAGCGTCTCCCGTATCCGACCGACCAGCGTCTCATCGCGCCCGGCAGAGTCCAGAGGCGTCGGCACCCGGTCCGACCAGACCTCAACGCCGGGAGCCTCTTCGAGAAGCCGAATCGCTTCCTCAACTCCCAACGCCCGCGAGAAGCCGAGCGTGGCCGTGATGCCGTGGCCAACCATCACCGGTACCCGCACACACGTCGGTTCGACCCGCAACTCGGGAAGATCGAGGATCTTGCGGCTCTCGTTCACGAGCTTCCACTCTTCGTCGGTGTAACCGGCGTCTGCCTCGCTACCCGCGAACGGCAACGCGTTGAAGCCGATCGGCCGCACATACACATCACCACCAGGGTCCTTCCATCCGCCGCCGGAGAGGGCATCCAGGTCCTCACCGAGTTCGGCCAACTGTCGTGTCAGCTCATTGATGCCCTGCCGGCCGGAGCCCGACACGGCCTGGTAGGAGCTCACGACCATCGATTCGATGCCGGCCGCCCTGTGCAACGGTGCGACGGCCATCATCAGCCCCATCGTCGTGCAGTTGGGATTGGCGATGATCCCTCGATGCTCTTGCGCCGCGGCATCGTTCACGTCCACGACTACGAGTGGGACATCCGGATCCATCCTGAAGGCCGACGAGTTGTCGACGACGATCGCACCGGCCCGGACGAACGCAGGAGCGAACATCCGTGACCGAGATCCCCCTGCCGAGAACAACGCAACGTCGATTCCGGCCGGATCCGCCTTTTCGAGATCCTCGACCTCGACATCACCCCATGCGGTCTCCACGATTCGTCCGGCCGAACGGCTGCTGGCCATCAGCCGCAGTTCCGACACCGGAAAACTTCGTTCCTCCAGGATCGAGACCATCGCCCTCCCCACGGCGCCAGTCGCGCCGACGACAGCGGTTCGCGCGCTACCCATCGGATTGCTCCTCGAAAAACGCCCTGTGCAGGGCCCGCACGGCCTGCTTGACCTGATCTTCCCGAATCACACATGAGATCCGGATGCTCGACGTCGAGATCATCTCGATGTTGATGCCATGATCGGCAAGAACCTCGAACATACGAGCGGCAATACCCGGGTTCGACCGCATTCCCACTCCGACGACGGAGACGCGGCCGATCTCGAGATCAACGAGCACCGACTTCGCACCCACTTCTTTGGCAACCTCACGCGCCGTCTTCTCCGCGACGGCGACTCCGGCCCTGGGAATCGTGAAGCTGATGTCGGTCGTGCCATCGTGTGAAACGTTCTGCACGATCATGTCGACGTTGACCCCACGATCCGCAAGGGGCGCAAACACCGAGGCGGCGACTCCCGGACGGTCGGGAACACCGACGATGGTGACTTTTGCCTCTGCTGTGTCGTGGGAAATCCCACGAACGATCGCTTGCTCCATTGTGGTCTCCTTCACCCAGGAACCCTGCCCGTCATGAAACGACGAGCGAACATGCAACGGTATGCCGAATCGCTGCGCAACCTCCACAGATCGTGCCATCAACACCTTCGCACCCGTTGACGCCAACTCGAGCATCTCCTCAAACGTGATCTCGTCGAGCTTCCGGGCGGCGGGGACCAGCCGAGGGTCGGCGGTGAACACCCCGTCCACATCCGTGTAGATCTCACACACGTCGGCATGGTTCGCTGCAGCGAGCGCAACCGCCGTCGTATCCGTGCCACCTCTTCCAAGTGTCGTCACGTCTTTGGACTCCGGATCGACGCCCTGGAATCCCGCGACGATGACGACTTTCCCCTCTCCAAGGCTCTCCACGACGCGAAAACCGCGGATCTCACGGATCTTCGCTCCGCCATGGTGCGAATCGGTCAGGATCCCGGCCTGTGATCCGGTGAAACTGACCGCCTCGATACCCTCGGCGTGAATCGCCATCGCGAGCAGTGACATTGCGATTCTCTCACCGGCACTCAACAGCATGTCCATCTCGCGCCCGGGCGGATCGGGGTGCAGCTGGTTGGCAAGGTCGATCAGGTCGTCCGTCGACGATCCCATCGCGGACACGACGACGAGCACCTCGTTGCCGGCCCGCTTGGTTGCGGCAACCCGGGCGGCGACCCGCCGAATCCGCTCCGCGTCCGCCACCGACGTTCCGCCGAATTTCTGAACGTAAAGGCCCATATCGCGCAGGGAGTGTACTTGCCGAAACGGTGAACCCTGGGCTCAGGGGTGCCCGCGGGGCCCCTACGCGCTCAGGGTTCGCCGTTCTGCGGTCAGGGACGTTGCCTGCCGACGCACTAGCATCGCCGCGTCATGCCAAGCGAGAAACGTGATCGTCAACACCGAAACCGGGAAGAGAAGCGGAAACGGCTCAAGAGAGCCCAACGGAACGCGCTCCTGAAACGGCGCTTCATCCAGAGCATCTGGATTGCGCTCATCGTGATGGCCGTCGTCACCGTCTCGAACCTGACCAAAGGGTCGAACACGACCGCCACGACGACGGCGACCACCACGCAACCGTCATCTACGACGACCTCCACGACGACGGCGACCACCACCACCGCCGCTCCTGCGGCTCTTGGCTCTGTGTACGAGACGTTCCGTAACCGGCAGGTGGCTTGTGGAGCGACTGCTCCACCGCCCGCACGCGAGATGCGTTTCGATGCCCCCGAGGACCAACACATCGATCCTGGCGCGACCGTGACCGCCACGGTTGCGACATCTTGTGGCGACATCGTCATCAAGCTGGATCCTGCGTCTGCTCCACAGACGGTCAACTCGTTCGTGTTCCTCGCCCGACAAGGTTTCTTCGACGGGACGGTCTTTCACCGTATCGTCCCGGGTTTCGTGATCCAGGGTGGCGACCCGACGGCAACCGGCACCGGTGGGCCCGGCTACACGATCACAGACGAGTTTCCGTCGGCCGGTTTCACCTACGATCGCGGTGTCGTCGCCATGGCCAATTCGGGATCCGACTCCACGGGGAGTCAGTTCTTCATCGTGCTCGGCGACACGAACCTCAAACCCGCATTCTCGCCGCTCGGCAGGGTCGTCGACGGTGATGCCACCCTCGATGCGATCGCGGCGGTTCCAGTCGCTCCGTCGGCGTCGGGTGAGAACAGCGACCCCCAGGAAACCGTCTACATCGACACGGTCACCATCGACATCACCGGCTGACCGGCCCTCAACGGTTCGGCCTCTGGCCGCGCAGGCATGGACTCGACGAGCTCTCCGGGTACGCTCACGTCGATGGCGGTGGACCTGCACACACACAGCTTCTTCTCCGACGGGAGTGACTCACCGTCCGATGTCGTCCATGCGGCTTTCAGGGCCGGCCTCACGGCCGTTGCACTCACGGATCACGATACGCTCGAAGGTATCCCGGAAGCGCACCAGGCAGCCGGCGAGGTGGGCATGGAGCTCGTGCCTGGCGTCGAGATCTCCTGCGAGTGGGCGCCGGGCACGATGCACATCGTCGTGCTCTTCCTCGACCCGGGACCCGGCCCCCTCCAAGACGAACTCGTCGACCTCCGGCGCAGCCGAGACGCCCGCAATCACGCGATCGCCGACCGTCTCCAACGCCTCGGCATCGACATCACCTACGACGAAGTGGCTCGGCAGGCCGGCACGGGGGTCGTCGGCCGTCCCCACTTCGCCGCCGTGCTGGTCCGCAAAGGCATCGTCGACGACATCAACGGCGCATTCCGTGAACTGCTGGCGGATGGCAAGCCTGCCTATGTGAGCCGAAAGCGGCTCACCCCCGAAGACGCCATCGGACTCGCAAAGGCGTCGGGTGCCGTGTCGGTTCTCGCGCATCCTCACACTCTCGGGCTCGACACGGCAGACGAGTTCGCACGAACTTTCCGGTGGCTCCGGTCGGTCGGGCTCATCGGCCTCGAAGCCTATTGCACCGAGCATCCACCCGACGAGCGCCTGGAACTCGCGTCGGTGGCTCGCAGCCACGGTCTCATCCCGTCGGGAGGATCCGACTACCACGGCTCGTACCGACCCGGCGTGCGGATCGGACAAGGGCGCGGAAACTTGCGGGTGCCTGCCGAGCTGCTCGAGGAGCTCCGGGCAGCCCGGGAAACCTCATGAGCGGCACACGCCTCGGCAAGGCCGCCCTCATCGTCTCTGGAGGCATCCTGCTCTCCCGCCTCCTCGGGTTCCTCCGCACGATGACGCTCGCCGGAATCCTTGGAGCCACGCGTTCTGCGGACCTGTTCCAAGATGCCTTCACGATTCCCGACATCCTCTTCTACCTGATGGCCGGTGGATTCCTCAGTATCACGTTCATTCCGATCCTGGCACGCCACATGGCGGCGGGAGACGAACGGGAAGGTTGGCGATCCTTCGCCGCGGTCTTTCGACCGGTGGCTATCACGATGACGGCGCTCACCGTGATAGCGATGATCGCCGCGCGTCCCATCGTCTCCGCCGTCTTTCCGAGATTCGCGGCTGCAGAACTCGACGAACTCGCTCACCTCATGCGAATCGTGTTCCCGGCCCAGATCTTCTTCGTCCTCGGATCCCTGTTCATGGCCGTTCAGTACGCCCACAAGCGCTTCGTCATACCGATTCTCGCTCCGCTGGTCTACAACACCATGATCATCGCCGGCGGACTGGTGGCATGGAAGGCAGGCGATACGTCCGCAGAGGGGTTCATATGGGGAGCTCTCGTCGGTGCGGCGATCGGCAACTTCGGACTTCAATGGTATGGGGCACACCGTCTCGGGCTGCGATGGGAGCGCAATGTTCCCTGGAATCACCCTGCCCTGAAGGAATACCTGCTGATGGCACTGCCACTCATGCTGGGACAGTCGGTCGCCGTCCTCGATGAGCAATTCCTCAAGTTCTTCGGGCAGCTCGCACAAGCCGGGTCCACCGGTCTGCTCGCCTATGCCAGGCGCATCAACATGCTCCCTGTCGGAATGATCGCCCAGGCCGCCGGGGTCGCCGCATATCCGTTCTTGGCGAGCCTGTTCACAGAAGGACGCATTCGTGAGTTTCGCCGGACGGTGACCAGCGCGCTGCGGTACGGCATCTTCTTCGGATGTGCAGCGACGGCCGCCGTCGTCGGAACGGCGCTGCCCACAATCCGCATCGCCTACCAGCGCGGCCGTTTTGGACCGGAAGACACCCTCGTAACGGCCGGTCTCCTGGCCCTCTACGCGCTGAGCATCCCGTTCTGGGCAATCCACCAGATCTATGCCAGAGCCTTCTACGCGCAACGTCGCATGTGGATTCCCGTCGGAGTCGGCACAGCGGCGACCGCAATCGCCATACCCCTTTACCTGTGGCTTTTCAACAACATGAACATCCGAGGCCTGGCCCTCGCCAGCACCCTCTCGATAGGCATCTACGCCATCGCACTCGCCTCGATCTGGTATGTCCGCAACGGAGTCGAGGGTTTGCGCCCGGTTCTCGGCACCGCCTGGCGAAGCGCGGTTGCCGGTGTAGTGGCCGGCCTCTCCACATGGGAGATCGTCAGGCTCATCATCGGCAGTTCCGTGCCTGGCGCGGACCTCTCGCTCACCGCGCTCGCCGCCGGCGCTCTCGTCGTTGTCCTCGTCTACGGGGTCGTCTCACGGCTTCTCGGCACGCAAGAGCTCACCGATCTCCTACGTGGAAGGACCAGTCGAAGCTGACTCCGCAGCGCCACGTCGCGATCGCGCATGTTGATGGAGTCAGGAGTGCCTGAGCTACGAGGCCTCACTGGACAGGTTGCCGACCCCCGCGCGCTGCATATCACCCCAGACCTTCCGGTGTGGATTCCAGAACATCGCGCGGACCCGCCACCAGACCGTTTGCTGCCGCAGCCCGATCTGCTCCCCGAGTGAGTACACGAGAAGCCGCCACGCCTCTCCAGGACCTTCGTAATACCCGAACCGCTCGTCGAGGATCAGTCCGATCAACGAGTTCGCTGCACCGATGGCCAGGGCGACCAGCATGAGCGGAATCGCTATCTCCAGGTTGAGCAGCCCGAGTGCCAGCGACACAGGTACGACCACCCAACCGATCGCTTCGATGATCGGAGCGAGGAATTCGAACGCAATGAATGAAGGCCAGCCGATCATCCCAATGATCCCGTATCGCGGATTGAACAGCATCCCCCTGTAGTGCCAGACGACCTGCATCAGTCCGCGATGCCAGCGAATCCGCTGCTTGCGAAGTACCTTTCTCGTCGCCGGTACCTCCGTCCATGCAACGGCGTCGGGTGCGTAGACGATCCGATATGGCTTCCGCTGCTTGCGAAAGTGCCGGTGCAGCCGCATCGTCAGCTCCATGTCCTCGCCGAGGTGTCCCTGTCGATAGCCACCTACTTCGATCACGGCTTCCTTCTTGAAGATCCCGAACGCCCCCGACACGATCAACAGAGACCCGAGTGCCGACCACGCGGGGCGCGCGGCAAGAAACGAGCGAATGTACTCGACGACCTGGACCATCTCGATCGGCCGCTTGGGAAGCGACACGTTCGTGACCCTGCCGCGCCGAACCTCGCATCCGTTGAGCGGGCGGACATTGCCGCCGACGGCCACGGTTCGGGCACGATCCTCGACGAAATGCCGGACCGCTCGCAGCAGACATTCCTCATCGAGCACCATGTCGGCGTCGGTGGCCATCACATAGGGAGACCGGGAGATGTTGATGCCGGCATTGATCGCATCTCCCTTGCCGCCATTGTCTTTGTCGACCACGACGATCGGCAGGGGAAGGCGGGAACGATAGATGCGCCGAACGGGCTCGGTCTGCAACCGGGGACGGTACGGGGTATCGATCGGCTCCATGCGGAACTCGTCGATGAGCTGCTGCAACGTGTCATCGGTGCTTCCGTCGTTGACCACGATGATTTCCTTCTTGGCATACTTGAGCATTGCCATCGAGCGCACCGACTCGGCGATGCCCGCGGCCTCGTTGTAGGCGGGAATGATGATCGACACGGGCGGGGTCGTGTCCGAGCTGAGCATGTCGTGGATGCGTCCGAACCGGGACGAGAATTGGTCGGCGCGCAGCGCACGGTAGGAGATGGACGCGAGGACGACCAGCTGCACCTCCATGACGATGAAGTACAGGAGCACTGCATAGTTGAACACTTCAACGAAGGTCATCCAGACTCCCCTACCGCCATGGTGTCCGTCGCAAGTGAGCCTGCGGTAGGGAGATTCCCGGTCATCATCAGCTGCTCTCTCGCCACATCGCGGGCGAAGGAGTCCTCGTCGCCTTGGGCGTCGATCAACGCCTGCCGGCCACCAGGGATCAGGGCAAGCGCCTCGGCAGCGTTGCGACGCACCCACCATTCGGGGTCCCGGAGAGCTTCGACCAGCACCCCGATGGCGCGAGGGTCCATCCGATCGCCAAGGGCCTTGGCCGCCTGGGCACGGACTTCCCACACAGGATCGGTCACGGCGCGCATCAGCGCGGGGACACACTGTGGCGTGCCGGCGGTTCCCAGTGCGGCAGCCGCCCGAATCCTCAGCTCGACGTCATCGCCGTCCAACGCACTCAACAGGGCCGGCTCCGCTCCCACATCGCCGATGGAGCCAAGCACTCTTGCGACGAGTGGCAGCCGGCAGCCGGGGTGCTCCACCGCCGGGTCGGACAGAATGAGATACCGAGCCAGAACGGGCACCGCGACTGCGCCGAGTTTCACCAAGGAATCGGCGATTCTGCTGGCGTTCCATTCCGTTTCCTCTTCCAGCAATGTCACGAGTGGCTGCACCGCCCGTGGATCCTTCAGCCCGGCCAGGGCATCGGCTGCCTGCAAACGGACTTCCGGAACCCGATCTCCAAGAGCTGCCAACAAGGCATCCGCCGTGCTCGGGTCGCCGAGTTCTGCAAGGGCACCGGCGGCCACGACCCTTCGCTCTCTCCGCCGGGATCTCTCCAGGTCCCGGACAAAGCGCTGGACGATGCCCAGGTCCCTGGCGATCTGTAGGAGATTCGTCCGTTCGGTGCCCTGAACGGACCGCAGGAAATCCAGGAGCGTTTCCAGGAAGACCCGGTCCGAAGCCCAGGAGCGAAGCGTGTGCAGCGGATAGCCGGACCGCGTCACGATCTCGCTGAGCGCTCCAATGTAGGAGGCGCGACGGAACTGGTCGAAACGACCTTTGAAGTGGCCGATCACCTTGGTCGCGAACAACCACGCTGCGATCAGCCCCGAGGAGATGACCACGACCAATAGCACCGGCACCAACTGTGCGCTCATCGTTCAGCTTTCATTCATCCATTACGTCGGCCGTGAGACACGGTGAGTTGAACGATTCGAGCGGCCGGCAGGTGCTGCCTGTCTCTCGCCTGCGGAGTATCGGCGGCAACCGTCGATCGAATCAGACGGGCCCCGCCACACTCGCCGGCGCTCTGTTACCCCTCGAGACTCAGACCGGCAGCCCGAAGCTGCACCCGCACCCGTGCCAGCACCTCGCGCACGTTGAACGGCTTGCGCACGAAATCGACGGCGCCCAGGTCGAGACAGGCGACGATATCCTCTTCACTGGTAAGGCCGGAGAGCATGATGACCGGAAGATCGACCCCGTCGTCCGACCACCTCTGAAGGACTTCCGCTCCCAACAGACCCGGCATCACCTGGTCGAGAAGCGCAAGGTCGAACTCGCCGCTCTTGCCCAGCTCATACGCGTCGATGCCGTCATAGACGGCAGTCACTCGCGCACCGGAGGCCTCGAGACTCCTGGAGACGAGCATCGAGACGACCCGGTCGTCTTCAGCAACGAGGATTCTTGCTGCGCTCATGCTGGCAGCTCACCATAGCTGGGCCTCAGGCCACTTACGACCATCATTGAGGCGTTCTCACTTCAACCTCTTTCCGCTGCTGCGACCAGCCAGGTCACAACCGGAACGTAGGCACGGTAGAAGAACGCCGAATCCACGGTCTGTGGCAGCATCCTCACCACCGCTGCACTCCCGGCGATGCTTTGCAGGGGGAACGACACCGCCGCCTCACTGGCATCACCGGCTATGTATACGGTCCGTGTGCCGCGAATGATCATCGGGGAGCGAGTGGGCAGCCCGTGGCGCTCGAGAACGGCCGCTCCGGCGGAGGTTACGGGAAGCTCCAACCAGGCATCGACGGTGCCGGCCGCCTCGATGATCTCGAACCAATTGCCAAAAGGAACGTCGAAGCCCCACCCTTGTGGTGTCTGCCCCGTCACCCGCACCAGGCGGCCGCTCAGCTCCGCTCCTGACAGCACGAACCTATCGTTCTCCGAAACCATGACGATGCCGCTTCCCACGAAATCCCAGTCGTCGGTCCGCAACGATTCCGGCACGGTCGACAGATCGTCGAACCACCGTCCCGACCATCCACTCGACTCGATCGAGAACAGCGTCTCGAGCTTCTCCCTCGCCTCGGGCGGAGTCGGCTGTCCAAGAATCTGCGTCTCACCGTAGAGCCATGTTCCCCGCTCATTCCAGCCGGAGATGCGTTCGACATCCGAGTTCTCGAGACGCCCTGACACCCGTCGCCGCCCCTGCGGATCGACCGCGCCTTCGTCGTTGACATACACACCGTACGCGTCGACCAACATCACGAGATCGGGCCTGGTGCTTGGCCACTCACCGATTGGCGCACCTCCCGGAGCAGCGCCGATGTATCCGTCACTCACCGAGAAGGGAACCTTCAGCGAATGGAGAACGAGGCCCAAAGCCTGGTGTTCACGATACGAGTCATCGAGCACCGTCTCGTCAAAGACAACCAAGGAAACATCACTGACCGGTCGGCTGTGCCATATCGCCCATCCCACCGATGGCCAGGCCAGCACCGGAACCAGCACGAACACGACGACGGACGTGATCAGCCGGTGGTAGCGGCGTTGAGGACGCGACAATCCGGTTGCAGCGAGACGATCTCTCATCTCTCTACTTTCGGCCTGGTTGCCGGTTAGTTGAGCAAGCCGTCCGTCAGCCGTTCGGCGGCGGCTCGGTTCGCCCTGACAACACCCAGGGACTTTCGAGATGTGGCGTCGACGGCAGGGAGGCTGCGATTACCTCTTCGAACAGGACCTGTTGAACCACAGCAGCGATTGCTGCGGCTTCGAGCGGGCCGGCACCGCCTTCGATATGAAGTTCAGTCTCCATCGAGTTCCACCAGTTCGATCAGCGTACCGGCCAGCGTCGCTGGATGCACGAACGCGATGCGATGTCCGCCACCGCCTCTGCGAGCTTGCTCATCGACCAGGCGCGCCCCTCGCTCCTTGAGATGGTCCAGGGCATCGTCGATCGAAGTCACCGCGATGGCGATGTGATGCAGTCCCTCACCGCGCCTTGCCAGGAACTTGCCCACCGGGCTCGATGGAGACAGCGGTTGAAGCAGCTGCACATAGGATCCCCCGACCGGCAACATTGCCTCTTCGACTTCCTGCTCGGAGATGATCTCGCGCGACAGAGGTTCGATGCCGAGAAGTTCCTTGAACTCTGCGAGGGACGCATCGAGGTCGTCGACGGCAATGGCGACATGGTCCAGGTTGAAGGCCTTCACAAAACCAGCCTACCGCCCCTGGGGTACGATGCATCAGTCGCGCAAAAGGAGTCGTCCACCATGGGTGCCGTGATCACCGGAATCGCCAGAACGCCACAAGGCAGGTTCGCGGGAGTGTTCAAGCCGGTGAAAGCGATCCAACTCGGCGCGGTCGCGATGCACGGTGCGCTGGAACGATCTCGACTCGCCCCGGAACGCATCGAGGAGGTGATCTTCGGTCAAGTCCTCCAGGCGGGAGAAGGCCAGATCACCGCGCGGCAGGCCGCCGTCCAGGCCGGAGTTCCCATGACCGTTCCGGCCGTGACGATCAACAAGGTGTGCCTGTCGGGAATGGCCTCCATCGCCATGGCGGACCGATCGATTCGCCTTGGAGAGTCCAACTTCGTGCTGGCGGGAGGCATGGAGTCCATGAGCAACACGCCCTACATCGCCCCCAAGGCCCGTTGGGGGGCCCGGATGGGCGATGCACGGCTCGTCGACGCCATGCTGCACGATGGCCTCTGGTGCAGCTTCGATCATTGCATCATGGGCGAATCCGCCGATCGCAAGAGTGCGCAGTTGGGCATCGGTCGCGAAGAGCAGGACCGGTGGGCATTCAACAGCCACAAACGAGCCTTGGCAGCTACGGAATCCGGCGCGTTCGCCGACGAAATCGTTCCGGTCGAAGTGCCTCGACGCAAAGCCGACCCGATCGTCGTCGTCACAGACGAAGGCATCCGCCCGGACACCACGATGGAGAGCCTTGCCGGGCTCCGACCGGCTTTCTCCGATGACGGAACGGCGACGGCCGGCAACGCTTCGCAGATCAGCGATGGCGCGGCCGCAGTCGTCGTCGCAGATCGCGCTGCTGCAGAAGCAGAAGGACTGCCGATCCTCGCCGAGATCCTGTCCTATGGTCAGATCGGAGGCAGAGACGCCACGCTCCAGGAACGTCCAGGTGAGGCCCTCGCACTTGCCTTGAAGAAGGCCGGCATGGATGCGGCCGACCTCGAACTGGTGGAGATCAACGAAGCGTTCGCTTCGGTCGCCGTATGGTCCGCCCGCATGCTCGACCTGGACCCGGAAAAGGTCAACGTCAACGGTGGTGCCGTGGCCCTGGGACATCCACTCGGCGCATCGGGGGCCCGCATCACGGTGACCCTGGTCAACGCACTTCGCCGGCGAGGAGGCGGCATCGGTGCGGCGGCGCTCTGCGGTGGTGGCGGCCAGGGTGATGCCCTGATCTTGGAGGTGTTCGCATGATGCTGGAAGCGCCCGATCACAATCTCGCACTCGACCTGGTGCGCGTCACCGAGGTGGCGGCAATGGCCGCCGCACGGTGGCAGGGCAGAGGGGACAAGGAAAACGCAGACCAGGCCGCCGTGGACGGGATGCGTGCCGTCCTCTCGACCGTGGCAATCGATGGGACGATCATCATCGGCGAAGGCGAGAAGGACAACGCCCCCATGCTGTTCAACGGAGAGCGCGTCGGCTCTGGAAAAGGTCTGCAAGTCGATGTTGCCGTGGACCCCGTCGATGGCACGACATTGACGGCAGAGGGCATGCCCGGAGCGCTCGCCGTGATCACGGTCGCGGAAGCCGGTTCGATGTATGCACCGGGAAGCCTCGTGTACATGGACAAGATTGCCGTCGGCCCTGCTGCCGCAGGCTCAATCGACCTGGATGCCCCCGTTGCTCACAATCTGCGCCAGGTCGCCCGCGCCCTGGGCAAGGACATCAACGACCTCACGGCGATCATCCTCGATCGTCCACGAAACAAGAAATACGTGGACGCGGTGCGTGCCGCCGGCGCACGTATTCGATTGATTCGTGATGGCGACGTCTCCGCAGCCATCTCGACGGCGGAATCGGATTCCGGCATCGACATCCTGCTCGGCATCGGCGGGTCACCGGAAGCCGTGATCGCTGCAGGGGCACTCGCCTGCCTCGACGGTGAGATGCAGTGCAGACTCTGGCCGCGAGATGACACCGAGCGTCGGTACGCCTTGGAGAACGGTCTCGACCTCGACGCCGTCCTGACAACGAGAGATCTGGTCGACTCCGACAACGTCTTCTTCGCGGCAACGGGCGTCACCGATGGGGAGCTTCTCGACGGGGTGACATTCTTCGCGGACGGTGCGGAGACGCATTCGGTGGTCATGCGGTCGAAGACCGGTGCGGTCCGTTACGTCGACACACGACACAATCTCAAGAAGCTGGAGCACATCAGCAGCGTCCCATTGAGCTGACAGGCTCGCTTTGCTCATCGGTATCCCATATCGCGACCTGACGTCGCGACAAGACCGAAGGGCAGAGATCGCGGCTCTTGCCGACACTCTCCTTTTCCTCGGCGCCCACAGTCACCGGTCGGCGGTGCTGCACCGAAACGTCGACAAGACCGGCGGGCGGCCACAACGACTCTCGCCGTCAGGCGTCTCCTAGATCGCGCCGCCGATCTCGAGGGCTTCGATGAGCGTCGAGGCGGTCGCCACTCCAGTCGCCCGAATCCGATCCTGCGGGAATGTCCCGCGGTCATAGAGCACACATCTCGTACCGACGGCCACCGCTGCTTCGACATCGTCCAGCGCATCGCCGATCACGAGCACCCCCTGAACGTCCATGCCCTCCTCGAGAGCCTGGAGATGGCTCTCGAGGAATGCCTGCTTCCGGGCTCCCCGCTCCCCTCGAAGACCTTCCACACGCTTCATGAATGGTCCGATGCCGAACCGTTCGACCATGGTGACAAGGTCATCATGCCAAAGCATCGAAAGGAGCGATTGCGTGTGGCCCGCACCGGTCACGCCCTGCAGCGCCTCCATCGCGTCCGGAGCGAGCCGTGTCTGCGCAAGCAGGTCCCGATAGGCAACATGGAAGACATCGTCGATCAGGCGCCACTCGTCATCGGGAACCGTCCTTCCGAGGAGTGACTCATAGAAACGACGTACGGGGCGCTGATAGTGCGCCCCGTACTCTCCGGCGGTGATCAACGGCTCACCGATCTCTGTCAGTGTCACATTCACCGCATCGACGACCTGCGTCAGATCGTCGAGCAGTGTTCCATTCCAGTCCCAAACGATGTGCACCGTCGAGACCTTAGAGGAGCCCTATCGACTACTCGGCGACGCGGCGGCGAAGGCCGGTGGATGGCTTGAAATAGACGTACTTCGTCGCGGCGATCATGATCTCTTCGCCCGTGGCAGGATTGCGGCCTTTGCGGGCGGAACGGCTGCGAGTTCCGAACTTACCGAAGCCTGCAATCTCGATCTTCCTGCCGGCATCCAACTCGACGGCGATGATGCCTTCGCCCGGCTTCGTGGAGAAGATCTCTTCGATCACTTCTGCAGCTTTGGTCTTTGTCAAGCCGGTCTTCTTGGCCAGCTTGTCGGCCATTTCCTTCTTGTTCACGAGTTCTCCCTCGCTCATGCACCGGAGGTTTCCAGCGCTCTTTGCCGGCCGTCGCGTCCGACGACACCCAAAAGCTACCCTGTTTCGTTGACTTTGTGGGGGATTGTGCCGTCCCTCACATCTCCTGCCTGCCTGTCAAGGCCCGGCCGAGAGTGAGCTCGTCGGCGTAGTCCAGATCCCCACCGACGGGCAGACCACTGGCGAGACGGGTCACCTGCACCCCCAGCGGCTTCAGCTCTCTCGCCAGATACATGGCGGTCGTGTCGCCCTCCACCGTCGGATTGGTGGCCACGATCACTTCCTGGATCCCTTCGTCGGAGATCCTCCTCACAAGCTCGGTGATATGGAGCTGACCGGGCCCGATCCCTGCTATCGGCGAGAGCGAACCGCCGAGCACGTGGTAGCGGCCCCGAAACTCCTGCGTCCGTTCGATAACGACGATATCTTGGGGACGCTCGACAACGCAGACGAGCGAACCGTCGCGCCGAGAGTCCCGGCAGATGGCGCACTCTTCGTCGGCAGCGACGTTGAAGCACCGGCTACATACCTGCACCTGTGTCCGCATGTCGATGATCGACTGTGCGAGACGGCGAGCATCCGCCTCTTCGACACCCATCAAGTGAAATGCCAGTCGTTGGGCCGATTTCCTCCCGATTCCCGGCAACCGGGCGAGTTCGTCGATGACGCGTTGGACAGGAGCTGCGAACATCAGCCGAGAAGGTCTCCAAGACCGCCAAGACCTCCGGTGACAGTGCCCATCTGTTGCTCGGCAGCACCCGATGCTGCCTCGAGCGCCTGATTGACGGCGGCAACGACCAGGTCGCCGAGCATCTCCGGATCCTCGGGGTCGATCACCGACGGGTCGATGTCGACGGAGACGATCGAGCCGCCGCCGGTGACGGTGGCCTTCACGACGCCGCCGCCGGCCGATCCTTCGAACTTGGTCTCGGCGAGTTGCTGCTGTACCGAAGCCATCCGTTCCTGCATCTGCTGCGCCTGCTGCATCAGCTTGCGCATGTCCTGTGGTCGCATTCCCATGGGCACCAGGGTATCAGTCTCTGGGGATGTCCTCGATGACCTGCCCACCCAACAGGCCCTCGACGAGCGCTCCCGGATCTGCGTCGGCAGGAGCCTCGGCGAGTTGATCCTTGTCGGGGGCCCGTTGATCGTTCACCTCGGCCGGCGCAGCGGTGCTCGACCGAAAGACAACCTGGACGGATCCTCCCAGCAGTTCACCCGCTCGGTCCGCGACGATTCTCGCGATGTGCGGATCGCCATTGATCTGTGCGAGATGGAAACCGAGATGCTCGGGAAGCACGAGCACGACCGTCGAACCTTCCACATGCCCGGGACTTGCCTCGCGGAACATCGCGAGCCGTCGCGGGCCCAACTCGTCTCGAACGGCACCGACCAGTGCCGGCCATACCGATTCGAACTGCTCGATCGTCAGGCCTTCGATGGGAGGCATGCTCTGCATGTCGAGCCGTTCGTCATCGCTCTCGATCGATCCCTGTTCAACGTCCCCCCTTGGCGCGTCCCCCCGAGGCGCGGCGTCCCCCCTTGGCGCGTCCCCCCGAGGCGCGGCGTCCCGGGACTTCGCCTTCGGTGCCGGCTCGGCCTTCGTCGTCTGGTCCGGCGTCGTCCCTGAATCATCGGCCCCGCCCGCCCGCACCGAACCGCCCGTCGGGGACCGCGTGGGTCGAGGCGCCGCCTGCTGCATACGCCGCACCTGCTGTTCGACCCGATCCATCCGAGCCGAGAAAGAGGCGACATCCACACTCGTCTCCGGCCGTGTCAGCTTGAGCAGGGCCAACTCGACCATCAGGCGCTCTTCACGACCTTCTCTGAGCCCCAGCAACGCTTCGCTGAGCCGGTCGACCGCACGCAGCACCTCCGGCGGCGGCAGCTCCCGTGCCACCTTCCGCCACTCATCCAGCGTTGCCTCGGGTTCATCGGCCACCTCGGCCAGATTCGGTGCGTAGTGGGCGAGGAACACACCGCGGAAGTAGCCGAGAGCCTCGGACACGAATCGTCTCAGATCAACACCTTGGGATGAGAGTTCCGCGACGAGTTCGAGCGCCGCCTTCGCATCCTGGCTCGTGATGGCCGACGAGAGCCGAGAGAATGCTTCACCGTCGGCGAGACCCAAAGCCCGGTTCACCCCGTGGGCCTCCACTTTCCCCTCGCCGAGCGCCGCAACCTGTTCCAGCAGACTGAGCGCGTCGCGGACCGAACCCCTCGCACGACGAGCGACGGCCGTCAAGGCAAGATCGGTCGCCTCGTAGCCTTCCAAGCCGCTGATGCGACGCAGGTGCGCGACGAGCACCCCGACCGGCACCTGGCGGAAATCAAACCGCTGAGAGCGACTCCGAATGGTGTCGAGCAGCTTGTACGGCTCCGTGGTGGCAAGCACGAAATGGACATGCTCTGGTGGCTCTTCGAGTGTCTTCAGCAATGCGTTGCCTGCGGCCTTGGACAGCATGTGGGCCTCGTCGAGGATGAACACCCGCTTCGCCCCACCGACCGAGGCGACGGTCGAGACACTTACCCGCATCTCTCTGATATCTTCCACGCTGTTGTGGGAGGCGGCGTCGAGTTCGATCACGTCCAGCGAGGATCCCTCCGTGATCGCCACACACGACGGGCACACTCCGCACGGTTCACCCTCGGAGTTGCGATCCGGACAGTTCAGCGACTTGGCGAGTACTCTCGCAGTAGTCGTCTTTCCGGTACCCCGGGGTCCCGCAAAGAGGTAGGCATGGGCGACACGTCCCTCCCCGATCTCTCGCGCGAGAGTCTCGGTGATGTGATCCTGGCCCACGATTTCCGAGAAGCGTTGCGGCCGGTATTTGCGGTAGAGCGCCTGATAGTCCACTGATGGCGATGGTAGCGGGGACTGATGACAGCAGTCAGAGGGAGGCCGACAGCCGACGAGTAACGGCCGGCAATTGGTCGTTTGCAGCGACCCGCGTACGTTTTCTCCCCACAAGTTCGCGTCCCTGGCGGCCGATACGCTACGAAACAGGAGTTCCGTGAACCAGACACCAGACGCCCCCGACACGGGCACGAAGGCCCAAGACGCCTCGCCGACCCGAACCCCTGCCGTGTGGGCTCACGGTCTCGTACGGCGGTTCGGCAAGAACCTGGCCGTCGACAACGTGAGCCTCTCGATCGACCGTGGGGAGTTCTACGGACTGCTCGGACCGAACGGTGCCGGCAAAACCACGACGATCAAGATGATCGTGGGTCTCCTTCGGCCCACGGCGGGCACCGCAGGCATCAACGAATTCGAGACGTGGCGTCAGCCGATCGAGGTCAAGCGAAGAGTCGGCGTCCTCCCCGAGGAGTTCAACCTCTACGATCGCCTCACCGGTTCCGAACTCCTGGACTTCACCGCGGCACTTCATCACATCTCCAAGAGAGATGCCGTCTCGCGTCGTCGTGAGCTGCTCCACCTGCTCGATCTCGAAGACTCGGCGTCGGTGCTCATCGCCGACTACTCACGAGGGATGCGCAAGAAGCTGGCGCTCGCTGCGGCAGTCATCCACGCTCCCCCGGTCCTGTTCCTCGACGAGCCGTTCGAAGGCGTCGATCCCATCAGCGCACGCCTCATCCGACGACTACTCCAGAGGTACACGGCCCAAGGATCCACGGTCGTATTCTCATCCCACGTAATGGACTTGGTGGAGCGGCTGTGTACCAGAGTCGGGATCATGCTGCACGGCAAGCTGGTGGCCGAAGCGACTCCGACTGATCTCAAGGCGCAACACGGATCGATGGAAGAAGCATTCCTTTCGACAGTGGGAGCCGAAGACCTCGGCGAAGGACTCGGATGGTTAACCGCCTCGTCTGGCTGAAATGGCGACTTCTCGTGAACGGTCTCAAGCGAGACCGGCAACGCACCGTCGGGTTCCCCCTCGTCGTGCTGCTCATCCTCTGGGTGTCCTTCTGGCTCTCCGAGCATTTTGTGAACACTGCACTCTCGCTACCCGGCGAAGCGAGGGAGGAGTTCACCTACTGGGCCGCCCTCATCGCATGGCTGGCGTGGGCGACACTCCCGGTTCTTCTCTTCCCCCTCGACGAGACGCTCGACCCTGCGCGATTCTCCCTTTCTCCGATCCCTCGCGGAAAACTGATGGTCGGCCTCACGGCCGCCGCCCTCGTGACGCCGACACTCCTGGTCCCAATCGTTCTCCTCGCGGATGATCTCCTTCTCTTCGCGCACGGACCGATAAGGGCGATCGCCTGGCTAGGTTCGGCGCTGCTCCTCCTGCTCATGGTCGTCACCGGACGGGCGTTCTCGAGTCTTGTCACAAGAGTCCTTCGCGGCCGGCGCGGCCGAGATCTTGCCATGCTGCTCGTCGGCACGCTCGGCGTCGCAGGCTTCGGTCTTCAACAGTTGCTCTCCAGAACCATCGACACACTCGGCATGGAAACGGCGGTGCTGTCCCACCCGCTCTCATCGGTCGCATGGGCTCTGCCCCCTGTGGCCGCCCAACGTGCGATCACCGAGGCCGGCTCCGGCAACTGGGGTGGGGCAATCACGATGCTGACGGTCGGTGTCGGATGGCTGCTGCTGATCGTGAGCGGCTGGGAACGGCTCCTCAGACATCTCACTACGACCCCGGAGGCCGTGACTGCACCGATGGCGCGCAGGAACGGGCACGGTTTTGCTCGCCTCCCCGGCTGGTCTCCGCCGCTGCTCATCGCAAGAAAAGAGATCCGCTTCTATCTTCGAGATCCCCGACAGCGGATGGTTTGGACCGGGGCCGTTATCTTCCTCGGAGTCATCGCGGCCTCGATCCTCGTAGGTACCGCAACCCTCTCCTTGCTGCAGAACAGTGTCTGGCTCCCGCTGCTCGGACCGCTGGTCGTCATCTTCGTCGGACTTCCGGTGGCACTGAACCAGTTCGGGTGGGAACGCAACGCCGCCTCGTTCCTGTTCGCCCTCCCCGTTCGCCCTCTACAGATGATCATCGGCAAGAATCTGGCAACGTCCTCCGCAGTCCTCCTCGAAACACTCACACTCTCCGTCATCCTCGCCGGAGTCGCAGACGCCTGGAACGTCCTCTGGCTCATCCCGCCGCTTGCCCTCACCGCAGCCGCATGCCAGCTCTCGGTCGGCAATGTCGTCTCGGTCCTCGCACCGTTGCGCCTGCCGAATGTCGGGACCGATATGTTCGCTCAAGCGTCGGAACAGGGCTGCCTTTCGGTCGGAGCACAGGTGGTGTCGTTCTTCGTGATCACCCTGCTGATGGTCGGGCCGATCTCTGCGTTTGCACTCGTCGTGTCCTTCGGCCAGGCGCTCTCCCCGTGGATCGCCATCGTCGGTTCGCTGCTATGGGGAACGATCGTCTACGGAATCGGCTTGCTCATCTCCAGCAAGGTGCTGGCACGAAGGGTGCCGGAGATCGTGGCCCTGGTCCAGACGATGTGAGGCTCACTTCGTTCGCTGTACTCGGTATCGGGTACTTCGTATCGCGACGCTACGTCGATGCAAGACCGCAGGGCGAACGTACCCGAAAACCGGAGACTCTTTCCTCGTCTACTCTCCTCGTCGTGACCTCTCTACGGCTCGGCATCGATCTCGACGGCGTCGTCGCCGACTTCAACGCCGGCTGGATCGACCGATACAACACCGAGTTCGAGGCCGAACTGCCGCTCCACTCCGTACAGTCCTGGAATGGGCTGCACACCCTGACCCACTTCCGGAACGACCGTGAGTTCTGGGCATGGGCACAAGGACACGGCGGTGGAAGCATCTTTCGACATCTCGATCTGTACCAAGACGCACTCGAGACTCTCGAAGCCCTGAGCGCTGCCGGGCATCACATCGTCATCGTCACATCCAAGCCCGGGTGGGCCATCCACGACACATTCGCATGGCTGGCCGACAGGCACATCCCGACCAGGGAAGTTCATATCATCGAGGCCAAGTGGCAGGTCCCCTGCGACGTCTACCTCGACGATGCGCCCCACCAGATCCGGCGCCTCGTGGCCGAACGTCCCGGGGCCACGGTCTGTCGTTTCGTCCGTCCGTGGAACGAGCCGGTCGATCACACGGTGGACGTGCACTC
>JAADGS010000080.1:25800-30880 GCA_013152275.1 Actinomycetota bacterium
CGCGCAACGCAGAACTCGTCCACGAGCAAGGAAGGGCGGAATGAAGAGCTGGAGATTCCTGCTGCTCGTCGCAGTATTCGCAATGATTGCTGCCGCATGCGGTGGTGGAGCAACGACAACGACCGCGGCACCAACGGCCACGACCGCCGCGACAACGACCACGACCGCCGCGACAACAACGACCGCGGCACCAACGACTACAACCGAGGCGCCGCCACCGGCCATCGGGACCCCTGAGAACCCAATCAAGGTGTTGTTCGTCCCATCGGTCGACGCGCAAGTGATCGTCTCCGGATCATGGCGGACGCCCTGAAGCAGGCCACTGGCCTCGATTTCGAGGTGAGCGTCCCGACGTCCTACGCGGCAACTATCGAAGAGATGTGTGCATCGCCGGCCAACACGATGGGATTCATCCCGGGGCTTGGCTATGTCCTCGCCTCTGAGCGTTGTGGTGTCGACGTTGCCTTCAAGGCGGTTCGGTACGGTCACTCCGTTTACTGGGCGCAGATCATCGTGCCCCGCGACAGCGGCTACACGCAACTCTCCGACCTCGACGGCAAGACATGGGCATACCCGGACACAGCCTCGACCTCGGGCTACATGGTGCCGACCCTCATGTTCAATGAAGCCGACGTCACACCCGGTGAGAAACTCGAGACCGGCGGTCATGGTGCCACCGTCCTCGCCGTCTACCGCGGCGATGCAGACTTCGGCACGACCTACTTCTCGCCGCCGCTCATGCCGGACGGGAACTGGGAGGTGGGCATGAGCCCGGACATCCCGGATGATCTCGTGAGTTCCTGCGCACCGACGGAAGACGGAAAGAAGCTGATGTGTGGTGACTGGCGTGTGCTCGACGCACGTGCGAGCGTCCGCACCGATGCTCCCGATGTCATCCAAAAGGTGAAGATCATGATGATCTCGCCTTCGATTCCGAACGACACTCTGTCCTTCGGTCCGAAGTTCCCGAAGGACGTGCGCAAGCAGATCGAAGATGCGCTCGTCGCGTTCTCGAAGACGGACGCATGGGATGAGTCGATCGGTAACCAGGACTTCTACGGATGGACCGGCATCGAGCCGGCAAAGGACTCCGAGTACGACAACCTGCGCAAGATCGTTGCCCTCGTCGGCTACACGCCGGGAGGCTGATCAGATCCGCAGATGAGACGCCAAGATGGGGCAGGGACACACCCTGCCCCATCTTGTGAGCAGGAACCACGATCGACGGATAGGGAATGCTGAAAGTCGAACACCTCACCAAGGTCTATGAGGGGGGCACGCTCGCCCTCGAAGACGTCAACTTCGAAGTCCCGGACGGAGAGTTCCTCGCCGTGATCGGCCTGAGTGGCTCCGGCAAGTCCACACTGCTGAGATGCATCAACCGTCTGATCGAACCAACGGAAGGTCGCATCACCTGGAACGGCATCGACATCACCGCCGCTCCGCAAGATCAGCTCCGTCGCATCCGGCGCCGCATCGGCATGGTGTTCCAACACTTCAATCTGGTCCACCGGTCGAAAGTCCTCACGAACGTTCTCCAAGGCAGCCTCGGGTATGTCAACCCGGTGCTCAGTGTCGTCAACTCGTTTCCCAAAGAGCAGGTCCAACGGGCGCTTGCACAGCTCGATCGCGTGGGCCTGAGAGATCAGGCCCACAAACGCGCCGACGAACTCTCCGGCGGCCAACAACAGCGGGTCGGTGTGGCCCGAGCCATGATGCAGAACCCGGAGATGGTCCTCGCCGACGAACCCGTCGCAAGTCTCGACCCGGTGCTGGCGCACTCGATCATGCAGTACCTCGAAGTGATCAACAGAGACGACAACGTCACGGTGCTCTGCTCATTGCACTTCCTCGATCTCGTCCACCGCTATGCCGACCGCGTCATCGCACTCAAAGACGGCCACGTCGTCTTCGAAGGCCCGCCCGTCGATATCGACGACGAGAGATTCAAAGAGATCTACGGGAAGGAGGCCGAGCGCGTTGGCTGACCAAGGACCCACCAAGCGCGGTCTCCGCCACTCGCTCCTCGTCGCGCTCATCATCATCGCCGGTGTCGCTTCGGTGTCACCAAGGTCGACCTCAGTGAGATCAAGTCCGAGACCCGACGCGCCCAGCTGACCCGAGTGCTGCGTGCCCTTGCCCGTCCCGACCTCCTGACGTATGAACGTATCGACACGAACACCGACGTCCCCTTCTACATGCCCTGTCCACCGGGAGGATTCACGCCACCCGAGCAGGATCCGTTCTCGCGTCATATCACCGTCGACCCTCCCTGTGTGACGCCGGGGGACGACATCACCGTGCACGGTACGCACTTCTCGCCGAACGCCAGAGTCACACTGTATCTCGTCCCACCCTCGGGCGATCTCAAGCTGACACTCAGCCAGAGATTCCTGGCGGACGGGAACGGCGAGTTCACCCAGACCGTCTCCACGAGAGAGCGGCCCTCGGATCAGCAGCAGACCATTCGAGCGATCACTCGTGAACCCATAGGCACGATCTTCAATCGTGCCGACGTTCAGATAACCACCGCCACCGGCACCACGCTCACCGTGAAATCGCCGCGCGTCTCGCAGTCGGCGAAGGACACCTGGGACAAGATCATAGAGACCGTCTTCCTGGCCCTGCTGGCCACGACGCTCGGTGTGTTCATCGCCGTTCCCCTGTCGTTTCTCGCCGCGAGGAATCTGATGAAGGACATCAAGATTCCGTTGGTGAAACTGGCCCTGCAACTGGTCGCGATTCCCGTTGGTGCCGCCATCGGGATCATTCTGGCCCGGTGGGCACAAGACTTCAGCGCGGTGTTCACAGGCCATGCTCTGCTTGTGGTCTTCGGACTCGTCGTCCTGCCGGCCCTCGTGTATATGGCTCTGCGATGGTCGTTCCCCGCCGTCGAGGATGAACCCCCGACGCTTGGGCTTCGAATCAGTCGAAGCATCGTGCTGACCGTCGCTTCGGTAGTCGGCATCACGGTCCTGTTCCTGACGGCCGACCTCCTCAACCGGGTAGGCAGCTGGTTGGCGCCACGGCTCGCCGACTTTTCTTTCATCGGAGGTTTCGCTTCCACGATCGGTGACATCCTCGCCGCAATCATCACCGTGATCACCGCCCTCTTGGCCGCGGGAGTGCTCTCGAACATGGGTGGGCGACTCGCCATCTGGCTCCAGGGGCACCTGCCTAGTCGGGTTCTCCGCCCCCTTGCACTGCCACTGATGGCGCTGGCCGGTGCGGTGATCTTCCTGCTCATCGCCCAGGGAATCTCATGGCTGTACAGGATCAACGACCCACTCAAGATCTTCTGGGTACCCGGAGCGGTCGGTGGGGTGCTGGGCCTGCTCCTCGCCTGGCGCAAGTACAAGCAGGAGGTCGTGAACATCGGGTTGACGATCTACTACATGGCACGGACCACCTTCAACGGCATCCGATCGATCGAGCCGTTGGTGATGGTGATCGTGTTCGTGGTCTGGGTCGGTATCGGGCCGTTCGCAGGGTCCCTGGCCCTGGCGCTGCATACGATCGCCTCACTTTCAAAGCTGTATTCCGAGCAGGTGGAGAGCATCCTTCCCGGACCGCTCGAGGCCGTGCAAGCGACCGGTGCGACTCGATTGCAGACGGTCGTCTACGCGGTGATCCCGCAGATCGTTCCGCCGTACATCTCCTTCACGTTGTACCGCTGGGACATCAACGTCCGCATGTCGACGATCATCGGGTTCGCCGGTGGGGGCGGTATCGGGTTCCTGCTTCAGCAGAACATCAGACTGCTCAACTACCAGGCGGCGTCGGTGAACATGCTGGCGATCGCCATCGTGGTGGCATCGATGGACTACCTCAGCTCGAGGGTGCGGGAACGCATCGTGTAACCAAGCCTTCGTCGATGCCGGCCAGACCAAGTCGGGCCGGCATTGAGGAGAACACGGGATGTCTAGCCTTCACCCCATGAGTGCCATGATCCGCCGCACCCGCGACGTGCGAGAGCAGCAGGAACGCGATCTGCTTGCGCCCGCCGCGACGAGGTCAACGGACTCCAAAGGGCGCGAGCATCCCGAAGAGCCCGACACATACCGCACCGCGTTCGAACGTGACCGGGATCGAATCCTCCACACCAAGGCATTCCGGCGCCTCAAACACAAGACGCAGGTGTTCATCAACCCGGAGGGAGACCACTACGTCACCCGACTGACACATACGCTCCAGGTGACCCAGGTCGGTCGAGCGATGGCCGCCGACCTGGGGCTGAACGAGGAGTTGACCGAGGCGATCTGCCTCGGTCACGATGTCGGACATTCACCGTTCGGGCACACCGGGGAGGAGGCGCTGTCTCCCTACGTGCAAGGCGAATGGCTGCACTCGGAGCAGAGCATCAGAGTGCTTCGTGTGCTGGAGCCGGTGAACCTGACGTGGGAAGTTCTCGATGGAATCCGCGCCCACTCGTGGAAGGTCGGTCAGGGCCCGGCAACGCCGGAAGGTCACCTCTGCCGGTTTGCCGACCGGATCGCCTACCTCACCCACGACGTCGACGACGCCCTTCGTGCCGACGTGATCTGCCGCGAAGATCTTCCCGGTCGGGCACTCGAGGTGTTCGGCGAGCCGGGATCGGATTGGATCAACACGATGATCGACGCGGTCGTCGACGAGTCGATACGTCAAGGATCCGTGGTCATGGAACCCACCGTCGCCGAGACCATGCAGGAGCTGCGCGACTTCATGTTCGAACGGGTGTACCTGCGACCGGATGCGCGCCCACAACGGGAACGCGCCATCGCCGTGATCAGGAATCTGGTCGACTATTTCATCGCGCATCCGGAGGAGGTACCCGACACCTACCGCCTCGACGATGCTGCTGCGGTAGAGCGAGCGATCGACTACGTGTCCGGGATGACCGACAGGTACGCGTTGCGGGTCCACGACGACCTGTTCCGCCCCGAGGGGATCGACTGATTCTCGTCAATGCCGGCGTCGCTATCCGACGCTCCCATTGACAGGAAATACAGGGGTTGGTTTCTCGTCAATGCCGGCGTCGCCATTCGACGCTCCCATTGACAGGAAACAAACGGAGGGCGGGCCCCGAAGAGCCCGCCCT
>JAADGS010000081.1 GCA_013152275.1 Actinomycetota bacterium
TGGTCGCCGCCTGGCGCGACCCCGTCCCCATCCTCCGAGTCCCCTAAGCAGGACGATTCCCGTCGTGTGCCCGCTACGTTCCGTCGGATCCGGACACACGGGGTGTACTGCCCGCAAGAGGGGGATCGCTTGTGGCGGTCGTTGTTTCCGGTAGCTGTGTTGCCCGGTCTCGTCGGACCCGTCGGTTTGTGAACCGAGTGTCGAGGTTGGACAAAGAAGAGGGTGCTAGGAGCGTGGGTCAGTATCTGCTGGTGAAGAGGCCGGTTGGTCCTCGCGTTTGTGGTTGGGTTCGACGAGAATCGTGGGTATGGGAAACAACTGTGGTGATGAGACACTTTTCGAGGTGGCCGACGACGGTGTCCCTGTGGTGGGGAGGGTTCCTGCGGGGAGGTCGAAGGTGTTCCGTCGTTACGATCCGGACCAGTCGTTCCTGATGCCGCCGTCTCTTGATGATTGGCTCCCGCAGGAGCATACGGCCCGGTTCGTTGGGGAGGTGGTTGACGGGTTGTTGGACCTGTCGGTGGTCTACGACTCGTATGTTTCAGCGTCTGGTGCGCCGCCGTATGACCCCGCAATGATGTTGAAGCTCCTGTTGTATGCGTATTCGACGGGGGTGACGTCGTCTCGGGAGATGGAACGCCGCTGTCACGTCGATGTGGCGTTCCGTTGGCTGTCGGCGAATGCCGCTCCGGATTACCGGTCGATCGCCCGGTTCCGTCGCCGTCACCTGGTGGCGTTGGACGACTTGTTCACCCAGGTGCTTGTCCTGTGCTTAGAAGCAGGACTCGTCACGTTGGGTCGGGTCGCTTTGGACGGCACGAAGCTGCGGGCGTCTGCTTCTCGGCATAAGGCGATGAGCTATGGGCGTCTCGGACCCAGGATCGGCCAGCTTGAGGCCGAGGTGGCGGCGATCCTTGCCGACGCTGAAGCCGTCGACCGTGCAGAAGACGAAGAGTTTGGCGAGGACCGGCGTGGTGATGAGGTCCCCCCAGAGCTTGCCCGTCGGGAGTCCCGTCTCGCCAAGCTGCGTGCAGCGAAAGAAGCCATCGAGGCCGAGGCCGCAGACAAGGCAGCCGGCAAGGCGGCCGGCAAGGCCGCAAAGGACGGCGCCGACGAGACCGGGATCAGCGAGGCGGCGGCGACAGCGGCTGCTGGGGCGACCCCCGCTGATCGGGCGCAACGGAGTTTCACGGATCCGCAAGCCAGGATGATGAAAACTGTTGACGGTTTCCATTACGCCTATAACGCCTAGGCCGTCGTCGACGAATACTCCCAAGTCGTCATAGCGGCGAACGTCACCGATCAGGCAGGCGACGTCGCGCAGCTCATCCCCATGATCGACGCTGCGACCGCCAGTCTCGCCGATGCCGGTATCGAAGCTGTCCCGAACATGTTTCTCGCCGATGCGGGCTACTGCTCCCAAGACAACCTGGAACAGATCTCGGATACGAAGGTCAACGCTTTGATAGCCACGGGGCGGATCAGACGTAACGAGCGGGTACCCGACACGCCGAGAGGGCCGATCCCGAAAGACGCGACCCGGCGCGAACGGATGGCACGCCGGCTGCGTACCAAGACCGGGCGGGCCGACTACGCCAGACGCAAAGCCATCGTCGAACCAGCATTCGGACAGATGAAAGTCCGCCAACACGCCGGACATCTCCGGCTACGAGGAATCGCCGGAGCGCAAGGCGAATGGACACTGCATGTCATCTGCCACAACCTGCGCAAACTCGCCAACGCCGCCAACCCGGCACCGGTCGCAGCTACCTGACCCGCCGCCCCGTCAACACCCAGCGTCGCGTGCGGAGAACATCGCGACAAGCGAGAGTCAAAAGCTGGACCGGACACGAACCAGCAAAGATCCGTCAACTAATACCGACCCATGCTCCTAGGAGACCAGGAGGTCGAGATTGCAGGGAGAAGACGGGCCGGACTCGAGGCGCCGTCACCCTCCTGCACACGGCCACAGAGGGGAGAGGCGGCTTCGATGTGCGCCGATGCCGTCCACCTCGATGGGAAACCACCGGTCGAGCCGTATCCGCCGCCCTTCGGATCATCCTGGTGGCAGCGCTCCCGCAGGGAAACGCCGTCGATGTCGGCCGGCTGTCACGACATGCGCCCTCCATGATTCCGACACGTTGTCGAGTAGGATTCCCACGATGAATGCGATCACGCTGCGAGACGTCACCAAGCGCTATGGCTCGGTGACCGCCGTCGCCGGTCTGACGACGACCATCCCAGCGGGAGCGCTCACCGGCTTCCTCGGGCCCAACGGCGCCGGGAAGACCACCACGTTCCGCTCGATCCTCGGTCTCACCCGGCTGACGTCGGGCACGATCGAGGTGCTGGGCATGCAGGTTGGTCCCGACACGCCGGCGATCGTGAAGAGGGTGGGGGCGGTGGTGGAGGAGCCCGGGGTCCAGGAGACGCTGAACGGCAGGGACAACCTGCGCGTCGCGGCACGCGAGCTGGGAGTGGGTGACGATCAGATCCCGAAGTTGTTGGAGTTCGTCGAATTGAGCGAGGACGCCGGTCGCAAGGTGAAGGGGTATTCGAAGGGCATGCGCCAGCGGCTGGCGTTGGGGATGGCGCTCCTGGGGGATCCCGATGTGCTGCTGCTGGACGAACCGCTCGACGGGCTCGATCCCGCCGGCCAGGCCAAATTCAAACGCCTGCTACGTGGGCTGGTCGATCAGGGACGCGCATCGGTGGTGGTGTCGAGTCACAACCTGGCGGAGGTCGAACAACTCGCCGATCACGTGGTGATCATCAGCCGGGGGCGGCTCGTTGCGGCGGGCACGCTCGAAGACATCGTCGGGCCCGCCCAGGGAGTGATGGTGGAGATCGCCGATTCGGAAAATGCCGCCGCGGTGCTGCGTTCCGCCGGGTTCGAGGTGCATGTGGGGGAGAGGAGTCTGGAGGTGGTCGGCCAAGGCGTCGACGGCCCGGCGGTGTCCCGTGCCCTGGCGGTCGCGGATCTCTACCCGGAGCGGATCACGCCCAACCGTTCCAACCTCGAGCAGCGCTTCCTCGAACTGACCGAGGGTGAGGCGCCATGAGTGGGCTGATCCGCGCCGAGATCATCAAACTCATCCATCGCAAGCTCTACTGGGTCCTGTCGATCGTGCTGTTGGCTCTCGTAGGGCTGTTGGTGTTCGTGATGCTGGTGCTGCCCAAGCTGGTGCCCCAAGACGTGCAGGGGCTCACGCTGCCGGCGGTGTCCGATGTGATCACGTTGGGGGCGCAGCAGATCCTCGGACAGTCCTGGTTTCCGCTCATTCTCGCCGTCGTGGCACTCGGCACCGATGTGAGCCGAACCATCTGGGCATCCTCACTGACGCGCGACGCGCGGAGATGGGCGCATCTGATCGCACGGCTTCTGGTGTTCTGGCCGGCGGTGTTGCTCACCTCACTCGTGTTGGTGCTCGTGTGGACGGTCGCGGCGTCCATCCTGATCGGCGGCCCCGTCGGGCTGGGGGTGGCCGGATGGCTCGCACTCGTCTGGAAGGCGGCGCTGATCGAGCTGGCATGGGTGGCGATCGGGTTGTTCGCCATCGCGGTGTTTCGTTCCACCGGTATCGCCATCGGTGTGGCCTTGGCCTTCTCGTTCATCGAGGGACTCCTGACGTTTTGGTCTGTGTATCGGCCGATCTCGCTGTCAAAAGCCTCGACATCATTGCTCGGAGGGTTCGGCGCAGCAGGGTCCGCTCCGTATAGGAGTCTGCTGGGGGCGGGGATGTCGCAGTTCCATGCCGTGGTCGTACTGGTCGGATGGGCGGCGGTGATGCTGGTGGGAGCATGGGCCGGTCTTCGGTATCGGGACCCGTGACCCAACCGACCGGGCCGGTGCCGGCGGGCGACCCGTCCGACTAAGTCGAGATGACGCGCGATGCCGGGCACACATGGCAAGAATGTGCAGAATAGGAACTGCCAGGGAGGTCTTGGACATGGGGTCCGGCAGGGGAGTTGCAGCCTGCCATCTGGCCGAAAACTATGGCTGTCGCGTCATCGGCACATGTCGGAGAACATGATCGAGTATGCGAGCGAGATGGCAAAGAGAAGGGGACTGGTACCTTGACCGGCAACCTTTGCGGCGTTCTGTGGGCCGGGAACGCCGCTTGCTGCGTTCTCCGCCTCGACGCACCTGCCGGGGGGCCTTCGTTGTGCGGGTCTTGCCATCGATATCGGATCGACCCGACAACTCGACTCGAACGAAAGGGCCGGGTCGATCCGTGTCGACCAGGCGTTCCTGCCTCGGCATCGACACCCCGAACGTTACCGGCCAAGGCACCAGATGCGACGGCGAGTTTCAGAAGAGCAGATGCACACAAGCTGCCATTTGAAGATGGCGTCTTCGATATCGTCGTGGCGGAATGCACGACCGTACTTCCGGACAAGGAACGAGCATTCTCGGCATTCATTCGGGTGACAAAGCTTGGCGCGTCCGTCGGTGATCTGGAGATGACCTGGCAAAAGCCACCACCACGGGAGTTGGTGGACAAGGTTTGTTTCGCGCGCGGTGCATCACCTGCCTCATGAACCGCCGCCCCGTGCTCGGACAGGCCCGGCCAGGGCATTCACGTTGGGACTGCTTGCGGCAGGTGGATGTGGGGAAACCGGCGGGACGGTAGCTTTCGGCTCGCCGGCACGCTGTACCGCCAAGGCAGGGAGCTGGACGCCGACGCCGCTTCGAGCCGTTCCGAACGGTCTGTCCTCCGGCGCCTCGTTGCATCACGAAGGCTCAGCAGCTTGATGGCCGAAGGGAGAAGGGCTGTCTGTGAGGGAACCCTGGGCGCCGGGTGAGGGTACGGGTGTGGTGGCCGATTCGAAGGTGGCGCTCAGAGTCGAAGTTCCATGGATCTCACGCTGTTGCGAGTGCGTATCGTGACTGTCGGACGCGGTATCCACTCCGAGAACAACAACGGACCATCGGGGATGCCTCCGAGACGGGACGACTCAGGATTCGGGAGCACCGTTGGAGATCCAGTCTTCGATCATCTGGATCTGTGCATCGGAAAGGCTTCCCGACGGTGGCATCGGGCCGCCGAAGTCCTGGGAGCCCAGGAGCTTTTGGAGCACGATACTGGCATCGGGGTCACCCGGCACGATGACGGGAGCATTGTCGCCACTGGTCATCACCGACTGGTAGCTGGAGGCATCCCATCCTCCGAGAGAACCGTGACACATCGAGCAGTCGGCGTCGAAGAGAGGCTTGATGTCGGCGACGAAGGTCGGTTCCTCCGTGGCAGTTGTGGGCCCGCCGGCGAGGGTGCGAATGAATCCAACCAGGTCTTCGATCTGATGGGTCGTCAGAACCTGCCCCCAGGCGATCATTGCCGTGGCGGGGTGGCCGAGCTGGATCGTGGTGATGATCTCGGAGTCGCTGTTCGCGTCCTGGAACGCCGGGTCGATGAGCGATGGGCCGATCCCGCCGGACCCGTCGGCTGCATGGCATTGCGAACAGAACTCGTCCCAAATCTGCTGCGAGCTTCCTGCCACCTGCTGAGGCGCGATCTCGGGAGGCAGCTCGACCGGCGGGTTCTTCTCCCATGACCGCAGGAACGCGACGACTGCGTCGATCTGGTCTTCGCTGAGCGGGCCGCCCGAGGCAACGCCGAACGGCGACATTCCCAGATCCGGCTGGCCTTTCGTTATGATCGCTTTGATCGTTGCGTTGTCGTGGGTGCCGAGATACTGGCTGGCGCTGATGGGAACGATGACTCTCGTCGGGTTGGAGGGGAGTGGGCCGCCTTCTCCAAATTCGCCGTGACACATCGAGCAGTTCTGGGAGAAGATCCGCTGACCCACGACTTCCGGGGCTCCCTTCGCCACCTTGACCGTGTAGGCCACCAGGGCATCGATCTGCTCGTTCGTGAGGACGTCTCCCCAGATGGGCATCGTTTCATGCTCGGTACCCTCGGAGATCGCCTTGTACGCCGCATCCACCGTCGCGGCCGCGGGTACCCGTTTCCCGTGACAGGATGAGCAGTGTTGTGCGAAGAGCTTGTCTCCTCCCGGAGCCGACGCCGGGTCGACAACATACCGGGCCAGGGTCACGATGTCCTCGTCGGGAAGCTGGCCCGACCAGGACGGCATCGTCCGATGTCGGCCGCCTTTCATGATGATCGAGCGAACTTCGGTCTCGTCGGAGACACTGACTCCTGTGCCGTGACAGGTCGCGCAGTTTGCCGCGAAAAGGCGTTGGCCGTCAGGAGCGATGAGGAAGTTGACGAGGGCCGTTACGGCCGAAGGGTCGAGTTTGACGCTCCAGTTGGGAACATCGAGACCCTCGTGCGGCGCGAAGCCGGCCTCGAGGGCATCGCGAAGCCGGAACGGATCCGACTCTGCGAGGTCTGTGGCTTGATGGCACTCGGCACATTCGTCCCGGAAGACAGCCCAGCCGTTTGGTGTGGTGATGAAACCGACGAGGGCGTCGATCTCGTCGACGGAGAGGTCGGCACCCCACGCTGGCATGCCTTCGTGGCTGCCTTGTGCGATGACTGCGTGCAGGTCGGTCCCCGGAGGAACCGCCAGGGAGGGGCCATGGCATGCGGCGCAGTTGGCGGCGTAGAGGGCGGCGACCTTGTCGGGCTGCTCCTCGCCGGCCAGTGGTGCCTGTTGACGGAGTGCTTGCACGGTCAGTGCGACGACTCCCACCAGCACCAGAGCCGTCACGCCGGTGATGCCGAGGCGGTCGCGGTAGTGGCGTCGAGGAGATCGGTCGAGAAGGGGCAGCGCGAAGAGCAGGCCGACGGCGATCGCCGGGATGACGATCACGCCGATCACCTCGAGATTGCCTGGGAAATACTTGAGGAGCTGGAAGACGAACAGGAAGTACCACTCCGGTCGTGGCATGTATGTCGCGTCTGCCGGGTTGGCCCTTGCTTCGAGCGGCGAGCCGAAGAAGTAGGCAAGGGCAACCAGAGCGATGAACACGATGAACATGACGACGGCGTCTTTGAAGATCGCTTCAGGGAAGAAGGAGATGCCCTTCTTCTTCTTCTCTTCCTCGTATTCGGCGAGGTATCGGCGTCGTTCTTCTTCGTTCATTTCGATCGTTGTCGCTTCGGGGGCGCACTGATGCTGATGCGAACGACGAGGAACAGGTGGATGCCGAGCAGCACGAGCAGCGCGGCCGGCAGCACCCAAACGTGGGTGCCGAAGAAGCGGGTCAGGGTTACCGCGGAGAGCTCGTCACCGCCGCGAGCGACGCGAAGGAGCCACTCTCCGATGCCGGGGACGACGGCGATGATGCGAGTACCGACCGTGGTCGCCCAGTAGGCCTTCTGGTCCCAGGGGAGGAGGTAGCCGGTGAATCCGAAACCAAACACGATGAGCAGGAGCAAGACACCGGTGAACCACGTGATCTCCCGCGGGTATTTGTAGGCACCGTGGAAGATGACCCTGAGCATGTGCAGGACGGCGAGCAGCACCATCGCGCTGGCACCCCAGTGGTGCAGTCCCCGGATGAGCCAGCCCGCCGACACCCCCGTGGTGATGTATTGGACACTGGCGTAGGCGTCCTGGGGACTCGGCACGTAGTAGATGGACAGCAGAATGCCGGTGACGATCTGGTTGATGGCCACGAACAGCGTCGCCGACCCGAGGGTGTACAGCCAGTTCACCTTCGGAATCTTGCGCAGGAAGAGAGTTTCCCAGATCCGGCGCCAGCCGGTGCGGTCGTCGATCCAGTCTGCGAGTGTCATACGTCCCAGTGCACCTCGAGTTGTTCACCTTCGACGCGCACATCGAAGGATTCGAGTGGTTTTGGCGGTGGTCCATCGAGCACCTGGCCGGTTTTGGAGAATACACCGTTGTGGCAAGGGCAGAAGAACGACTGCTCTTTTTCGACCCACCGAACCCGGCAGCCGAGATGGGTGCAGACGTTCGAGAGTGCGAGGTAGTCGCGGCCATTGTCCGTGAGAACGTAGACACCCGTCTCCTCCGTCTGGGTGACCCAGCCGGTGGTGCGATCGATCTGTGCCTTGAAGAGAGTCGGGGTGCCCATCTCGACCTGTCGAGTCGAACCGATCGGGACCCAGACGTCCTCGAGGCCGTCCTTGGAGGCCGGAGCGACCACGTAGGCGATCGCGGGAACGCCGAAGCCGGCGGCGATAAGCCCGCCGATGGCCGCAACCATCTTCGAAAGAAGTGTGCGGCGACTTAGATCATCAGTCACTGTGGTTTCCCCTCCGCGGCCCAGAGTGTACGGCTTGGGACATCAGGAGGCCAAATGGCGGTCTATAACGCGGTGAGGGGTCCGATGGGACTCCTCATGGCGGCGTTCCCTGGCTTGCCAAGGCCGGGTTATACGGCGCCGCTGCCGGCGATGCCGTCGTGGGGTGTCTCGAGGACCCGGGATTTGTTCCGGGTGCAAGTCCGTCCTCCGCCGCACAGTCGTGGTACTCGTGCGAAGGAACTCCGTACGGCCGGGCTTGGTGCGAACGGGCACGTTCAGGGTGTGGTGTCTGCGAATCGAACGAACGATTTGGCATACAAGTTTGCCTCGCTCTTGTCCACCTGGGGGAGCCCGTCCAGGCGGAACAATGCAATTCGCCCGTTTTCGCGATCGGCGATCGCGAAGATTCCGTCGGGGCCGATCGCCAGCTTTTCGGGGAAGTTGAACGTGTCCTCGCCGGGCCCTCCTGCTCCGAACTCGCCGATGAGGTCCCCGTCGGGAGAGAGGACGACGATGTGGCCCTGGCCGGTGCATTTGTTCTGGAACCGGAACGTGTCGACGACATATACGTTGCCGTCGGGGCCGACGGCAACCGAGCGGGGTAGCTGCCAGAAGCCGACGATTTGATTCTTCTCATCGGGTTGGCCCGAAACCCACAGCACCGTGCCTGTCTTGTCGAGGGCCACGACGCGCCGATTCAGCGTGTCTGCCACATAGAACCGGTCCAGGTTCCGGTCGATGTCGAAGGCGTCCGGGAAGCTGAAGCCGCCAACCTCGCGAGACTTCTTTCCGGTTCCCCAGTAGTCGACGACCTTCCCGTCTCGGTCGAAGAAGTACAGACCGTCATTGCTCGAGACCACGATGAAAGCTCCCCACACGCGAACTTCGAACGGTGTGAATCCATCCTGGCCGAAGACGGAAGGATCCTGATCGGCCGCCGGATAGGACTCGATGTACCGGCCATCGCCGGAGAACACGAACACCTGGTGTGCGTTCCAGTCCGCGACGTACAAGCGGCTGCCCGTCTCATCGAAGGTAAGCCCGTAGGGGCTCGTCAGGCGTCCCTGGCCCGCTTCTCTGACGAAGGTGCCGTTCTCATCGAATTCCAGGAGCCGGGCGTGACCGGTATCGGCGACCCATACGCTGCCGTCGGGTCCGACCGTCACACCCATCGGACGCAGCAGTAGGTCCTCCGGCTTCGTTCCGATTCCGTAGATGGAACGTTCGATGGTCATCGGACATCCCTCCGCCTGCGCCGAGGTGTTCGAAGGGGGTGCCTCCGGTGGCCGCAGAAGGAACAGGATCAGAATGCCGAGACCCACCGCCGCGGCGCCGAGCAAGGCGAGAAGCAGCCACAGCAGACGCCGCGAGGCCGTCGAAGTATCCGGTGTGCCCGGATCCTCCGCTGTGGGCTGTGGCGATTCGTTCATGATCCCTCCGTTGTCGTAGGAGAGCCCCCGAGGCGTCTTATGGCGTCGAGGGCTTCTTCACTATCAGGGTTGAAGTCTGCGGCGCGCCGGTACTGTTCGAGGGCGCCGGCGGTATCACCAAGCTGCTCCAGTGCCTGACCGAGGCCGAAGTGGGAACTGAAGTCGAATGGAAAGTCGGAGATGGCGTTCTCGTATGCCACCTTCGCTCCGGACGCGTCGCCGCGTGCCAGCAGGAAATCCCCGAGGGCCACCAGCGGTGCGAACGCGCGAGAACGCGGGGCCGCATCGGCGCTCCGGTTGAGGTAGTCGATGGCGGTGTCGGGATCGGTGTCTCTGGCGAGGAGACCGAGCTGGAACAGCGCCATCCAGTCGTTCGGATCCAACTCGAGCGCATCATGGAAGGCCTTGGCGGCTGCGGTTTCGTCGCCTGCGTCGAGATAGGTGAGGCCAAGTCCGGTGTGGGCCCAGGCCGATGGCTTCTCGTCGATGCGTGCCTGCCAAATGGCAGCGTCTCTCGCCGCGGCGGTGGCGGGCGGTTTCTCCGGGCGAAGCTGGAGTACCACCGTGACTGCACCGAGGCCGAGAACGACGAGCGTGAGCGCAACGACGGCGATCAGGAGCCCTTGAGGGACGGATCCGGACGAAGGTCTCGCCATTACGGCTGCGCTCCATCGTCATGCCGGACGAGCGTCACGGAGGCTCGTTGCTCCTCCAGCCAGGAACGGTAGGCCTGCTCCTTCCTGTCTTTTTCGAGCTGGTCCCGAATGTCATTCTTCACTTCGAGCAACGGCTGGTCTCCGAAGTCGCCTTTGTGCGCCTCGTAGTACGCGGCTATCTCGTCGTCGGACACCGAGACATCCTTCACGATTTCGGCGAACACGAGCGATCCCACGAGCTGAAGTCTGATGCGCCGCTTCAGCTCCCTCCGATCGAGTCCGAGGTTCTCCATCCAGGCTTTGAACTCCTTGGGTGAATCGAACTTACTCTGCATGGAGTCGAACTCCGCATCCACGTCTTTTGCGGACACGTCGATGCCGACCCGTTCGGCCTCCTGTTCGATGATGATGTCGTCCACGAGCGATTGAAGGGCCATCTCACGCCACTGTTGGGGATCCGTGACGGCTCCACCGTGCATCGACGTGAGGGTCGAGAGTCTCCGATCCAACTCGGAGCGGTGAATTGGCACGCCGTTGGCCTCGGCAACAACAGGACCGGATCGCAGCAGCGTGGTGGCTGCAAACGCGATCCCGACCGCGATGGCGACGGCAACGGCCGAGAGGATCAGGATGGTTCGGCGTTTCACGGTTCTCCTTGTGTTTTTGATTTGCGCGGGAAAGCCGGCAGGTCACGGAGAGGGATCTTCCCGCCGGCATGGCAGGCGTCCGAGCACCAGCGGGTCGTGTGACAGCTCGTGCAGGGACCTTGGGTAGGTTGGACAGTCGAAGTGCCGTGCGTCGCCACCCAATCCTCGGGATGCGAGACGTCGTGGCAGGCCTCGCACGTTGCCCGCTTGTGACAGGCGGCACAGGCGCCCGGGTCGCTGCCGTCGAACGGTGCCGCATCGACGAGGCCTCCGTGATGATCCCCGATGGTACCTGGGAGATGGCACGTGTCACAGTCGGGCGTCGCCGGTCTCGGGTAGCCGAACAGGAAGAAGTGCCCCACGGATCCGGGTGTGTGACAGGTGTCGCAGAGTGATGGATCTTTCACATCGTGACAATCGGCGCAGGTGTCTTCGGGTGGAGGCAGTGGTTCGGGGTGGAGCGTGTCGGTATGGCAGGTCGCACAGGCGACACCCAATGAGGCGTGCTCGGCATGGTTCAACAAGAGATCGCCGAAGCGGCGCTGCTGCGCGTAGTCGGCGTGGCACTCCAGGCAGGAAGCGAAGTCCTGGTCGGCCGAGGGTGCCGGACGGAGTTTCCACAAGGGTTGCACCCAGTTGTCGAACAGCGACGAGCTCCACGAGATTGCCCGCTCGGGGATTCCGGAGCTGGTGTCCGTTCCGCTCCATGTCGCTGCCGCGCGCTCGACGGTTATCCCCAGGTCGTCGCGGAACGTGGGCGACACGGAGATCGCGATGATCAAGGCACCCTCGATGAGAATGAGGATGAGGGCTGCAAGCGCAACCAGGAGTGCTCTTCGTGAGGTCACGGCTTGTCTCCCATCTGGAAGAGACGCTGCTCACGGTGCACGGCGTGGCGCGCATGGCACGCCTCACATTCCACCCGTTCGTGGCACGTCGTACACGCTGCGGTACCTGTGATCTCGACGCTGCGATAGTGCTCGGCAAGCCACGTGTCGGCATGGGGGATGTCTGTGCCGTGGCATCCCGCGCAATACGAAGGCTGATGGCAGAGTTCGCACGCGTCGACTCCGACGGTCTGCTGTACGGATCCGTGGGTTGTCTGCCAGTCGGCGGGATGCGGTATCTGGACGCGAACGTGGCACGCGGTGCAGAACTTCGGCGTATCGTGGCACGCCGCGCACTCATCGGGAGCATCGAGCGCCGCGGCCCCATGGGTGAAGGTGAACTGGTCTGGATGTGGTCCGGACTGGAGGTCGACCTCCAGGTGGGCGGTGTTGCCGTGACACGTGGTGCAGTCGGCTTCTGCTTTGGGATGGTGCTCCATCTCGGCGAGATCGTGACACGTCGTGCAGGGTTCGGAGGCCAGCACGTCTTGGGCGAGGTTCAGGCCTGTCGCCTTGGCCGCCAGCTCGCGCGGCAGCGTCGGCAGGTACTCGATGACACCCAGAAGCCCTGGGCGCGTATGACAGGCCAGGCAGGGCACCTGATCGTGCACCGCCACGGCGGCGGATGCCGTCGCGGTTTCGTGGCAGGAGCCGCAGAACGACTGTGACGCCGGAGCCCTGGTCAGTCCCGAGAGCAGCACGATTGCCACGACGCCGCCCAGTACGGGGAGCCACCACTTGATCTTGAACCGGCGCGCCATGGCCACCTACTTGTCGGTCTGGGGGTGGCGAGGCCGGTCGGCCTCCAGATTCTCTTCCCCGGTCGTGTGGCAGCGTACGCAGGTGGCGGGTTGGTGACAGGAAAAACAGGTGTTGTTGGCGGAAGTCTGGACGACGCTCGGGTGGGTCGCCTTCCAGGAGACGTCTGCACCGCCTTGGGGATGGTGGCAGGCGTCGCAATCGTCCCGGGATCTCGATGCTTCCAGCTGATGGCACTTGGCACAGGTTTCTGGTCCCGCCTCGAAGAACGCGAGCGGGTGGGTGCTGGTGGCCCAGTCTGCAGGATGAGGTATCTCGACCCCGTGGCAGGCCGTGCAGAATTGTGTCGTGTCGTGGCAGAGCGTGCAGCTCTCCGCGTTCGCCTGAAGGCCCACTCCGTGTTCGGTCGCCCATCGGTCCGCATGGCTGCGCGGAGACGGGATGAACGAGAGGCTATGGCATAAGGTGCAGCGGCCGGGGGCGAAGGCGGCGGGCGTCTGACCATGACACGCGAAGCAGCGATCCATGGAGGGAGTGACCCCATGGTCGGCAGGGTCGTGGCACTGGGAGCAGTTGGCATTCGAAACCGCGAAATGCGCCTTGTGGGTGAACGTGGGGAGAGGGGCGACGTCGCCCGCCGTCAGGGATTTGTCGAGGTTCTCGTGGCACTGAGAGCACTCCTTGAAGGCCGGCAGATCTGCGGCGGCCGGAGGGCTCGTCGAGGTTGGTGAAGCCGTCTCCACCTGCTGGCGCTGAAGGAGGAACCATCCTCCAACCGCAGCGAGGAGAATCAACACGGCGACGGTGAGCTTGCGCGCCATCGTCGACTAGGCCTCCATTCCTGTGCTTCCGTCCAGAAGGTCGCCGAAGCTGACATCGAAGGCTTCGATGATCGCACGCTGGGCTCGAGCACATACGGGCTTGAGCGCACAGTCGTCGCTCCGGTCGCAGCTGCACGGATCTCCGACGCAGTAGTTGACCGTGAAAGGGCCTTGGATGGCCTCGATGACTTCGAGGACGGTGATTGAAGCAGGTGAGCGAGCCAGTGTCACACCACCGCCGACACCACGCCGAGTGGTGACGATGCCCGCCCGAGCCAAGGTGGAGACGATCTTGCCGAGAAACGCCGTCGGCACACCTTGTGCCTCCGCGATCTCGCCGGTGCCTGCGTGCCCGCGCCGGGCGATTTCCAAAACGCACCGCAGCGCGTAATCAACCTCGCGGGTCATCACCATGATGAGTCTCCAACCTCTGCATATCAGTCCTGACGGCGTATCGGACATCAGGGAGCCTAGGTCGGCTGCTCCGGACGGAGCAAGACCGAAGGACCCCGATGTGGGATCAACGGACCTTCCATGTCGTTGAACACTCCGTGTGTTCGGGAGCCGGTGACCGGGAACCGGATGGTGGTCATGAGGTTCCGGCCACGAGTATGCCAGGACTCGACCGTGACGGTTCGATGCCGGCCTTCGCCGGCCGGCACACTCTTGGATGGCCGTTGCCTTCAAAAGTTGCTGCTCCCGTGATAGTGGCACTTCGTGCACGCGCCGGGGTTCCGCGAGTGCCTCATGGGGAAGCCACCATGACAGACGAAACAGAAGTTCTGCGCGAAGTCGGACCACGAGACCCATAGCGCGTCGAAGTTGGTGAGCGTTCCGGTCCGTGCACCGTTGGGACTCACCATGTTCTCTTTCAGCATGTAGGCGTTGGAGGAACCGTGGAAGTCATGGCACGCGGTGCAGGCGAGATTGCCGGAGCCGTTGGGACCGTGCCTCGCACTGTTGTTCCAGTTCGCGGCGGTGAACCTGTCGTGCGGACGTCCGTCGGCGTCGGTGGACGCGGTGTCATCGACGAGCCGGATGTCGTACGGAACGGTCGCTCCTGCAGAGATCGGAGCGGTCGTCGTGGGATCGATGTGGCACTTTTCGCAGAACGAGGCGATGTCACCTCGGGTGAGATCGGCCGATCCGGTATCCCAGTTGACGATCCACTTGGTGGTGATGTCGGAGGGATCGACCAGCTTGGACGTCGAGGCGCCATCGTTTTGATCCGCGAGGTGAGGGTTATGGCAGGAGACGCACTCGACCTGACGTGTGCCCCCGTCCTGGTCGGCGGCCGCGATTGGATGGTGGTAGATCCTGATCGGATTCCCATCGGCCGTTGTCGTGTCGTTGACGGCGGCGGCGAATGCGTCATAGGGATTGGTGCCTCCGGACGTGTTCGGCGTGGTGGAGGTGTGACAGGTGAAGCAGGTCTGCTCCTCGTCGGCGATGGTGAGAGCGTTGAAGTCGGATCCATGGGGTTGATGGCACTCGAGGCACTGGATCTCTGCCTTCGCCGGGTCCTTCGCTATCAGCAAACCGTGGGCGCTGGCGTCGAATGGGCTGTAGTCCCATCCCTTCAGACCCGGGTAGGGCGCTCCCGACCCGTGGCACGTGTAGCAGTAGGTGTTGCCGATGGGAGATGCCGTGGGGGAGTAGAGCCATGTGCTGCCGTTCCACACCCGGAGCAACTCGGTCATCTCGGATCGGAGCCTGTGTGGCGTGTGGCAGTCGGTGCAGGTGAGTTCGTAGCCGTCCGTGGCTGTGGGTACGGGATGGTATGACGTCTTCGTGGACGCTCCGATGACGCTCTCTCCGAATGCGGACTTGATGTCGGTCGAAGCACCGGTGCCGTCGTGGCACTGATAGCAGGTTTCTTTCTCGGTGGGCCGGGCGAACAGGTGGATCGGTGCGGAGGCTCCGTGGACGCTGTGGCAGTTCTGGCAGAGATTGGTCGAATCGGAGTATCCCCCATGAGGGTCGGTCACAGACGCCGCTGCATACAGTGACAAGTGGGCCATCTGCACGGTCACGGTGCCGGCGGCCACGTCGACACTGGCGGCGCCGGTGGTGACCCACCGATCCGAGGACCACACTTGGACAACGGTCGTGTCTTCGGGGTATCCGGAGGGCAGCGGGTATTCGGGGGGAATCTCGAAGGCGAGGGCAAGGGTGGCCGGTGCCGACGGGTCGAACCGTGTGCCGGACGGACCGAGTTCGAAGGAACGGGAGACCAGTGTCCGGTTCGTGTTCGCATCGGGCGGGTGGGGGATCTGGCGGATCGTGAACACGGTGTCCGAGTCCACTGCGCCGGCTGGAATGTGGAGGGCCACGGTGCCTGTCGTCGGCACCAGATCACCGCCCTCGGGTCCCACCGTCTGTGCCATGGCGACATTGTCCGACGAGACCACGGATGATGGATTGCTCCGATTGCCGGCAAGATCGATGGCGATGACTCTGTAGGAGTAGATACCCGGCGCCGGAGGCACGTCCCGCAGCTCGGGGACGGCTGTCGTGGAGAGATCGGTCCACGGACCGCGTGCGTCTGCCGACCGCTGAACGAGCCAGGTCACCACGTCGGGGTCGTCGGGTTCAGACCATCTCACCCAGTTGTCCCGTGCGGCCGTGGCGGACACGTCCTGCGGGGATGCCGGCGGCCCGTCGTCGTTCCCCTGACGCTGTGATACCACACGGACGGTGAAGACCTTCTCGTAGTCGGGAGCGCTGACCGAGAGTTGGTAACGGCCCGCCGGTACCTCGGCCCCCGTTGCGGTGCGTCCTCTCCACGTGAACGCATAGTTGCCCTCGACCGTATGGACCCATTGGAAGACGGGGGTTCCGCCCTCGGCTCGCACGGCAAACGTCACCGGCATCGCGGCCTGCGTCCGTACACGGACGGTTGCCCAATCGTGACTCGGAGCGACCACCGTGGTGTTGCGCGCGGACACCGTCGGGACGGTTCCAGGAGCCGTGACCATGGCTGTGGCAACAAGAGCGATAGCCAGGTAGAACATAGGGCCCAGAACTCCAGACCATTTTGGTCGCATATGCACGGAAACCCCTCGGCTTGCTGGCCGCGGGCAGTGTACCTGCACGGTGTTCTCGCTGCCACCCTCCGTGTTGACGCCCCCCCTGCGAAGAGGCTATATTTGCACCATAAGAGGACACCATTCCATGGGGTTATTTTGGAGTGAAAAAGTCGGATTTACGAAGAGGTAGGGTCCGAGAAGGGATTTGGGGTATGCTGCCGACAGGCGGTATGCCACCGAGAGACGGGAGGCCATTGTGAGAGGGAAGTGGAGAATCTGGCTGCTGGCATGTCTGGGAGCCGTATTCATCCTTGCGCTTGGATCAGCCGCTTCGGCACAGCCGGAGCAAGCCGACCCAGTCGGAACCAACGTGGCGCCTCACGGGGGGTACTCGTCGTTGACCAACCAATGTCTGCAGTGCCACGATGTGCATGACGCTGCCGGACAGTATGCCTTGATGGAAAAGGCGAGCGTCAGCGCAGTGTGCAACACGTGTCACGCGCCCGGCAGCACGACCGCGCCGACCGGTGGTCCGGGCGGCGGTATCACGGGGACCGTGTCCTCGCGAGCGGTGTACACGGAAACGGGTGGCAGCGAACACACCCCGGGTGTGAATAACATCGATGGCAATACGTTGACCCAGTCTGCATGGTCCTATCCCGGGCCGCCGACTGGTAACTCGGGGGTTGCCGCAGGCATCGGAACGACGAGCGACACCGACGGTGGTCTCTACTGTGCGTCGTGTCACACGCCGCACGGTACGTTTGGCCAGGTCGTGAACGACTGGACGAAGGCGGCCGATGAAGGCACGTCGATCTCGGTCGACAACGGCGGGGCACCGCTGATTTGGACCACCAAGTGGCTCGACTACGACGAGAGATGCGTGGGCGTTCTGCGCCAACTCGGGTGACGTCATCACGGCAACCGGCGGCAACGAGTCCTGCATGAGCGCAGGCACCAGCGGTTCGTCGTGGGCGACGGTGCTGGATGCCGCAGGCGTGACCAAGTCACTGTTTGCGTACAACCTGCTGTCTGCCGGTCCGAACCATCAGTACTCCCCGGGACAGGCGACATTCAGGACCGTGAACGAAGGTACCGACGTATATGACTGGTGTGCGACTTGCCATACGAGCAAGGTAGATACGGCGCACAACCACTACACGACGTGCTACGCGTGTCACGGGAATCCGAGCAACGATGTGAATTCGGACGACTTCCCGCATACGAGCACCGCCGACACCTTGTTGAAGGAGTATCCGGACGGGTTGTGTCTGAACTGTCATACATCGGGCAGCTTGCCATAGCCGACCCGGACTGAACAGACGAGAAGAGAACGTGGGGCGGGAGGTTTCCCGCCCCACGTTTCGCGTCGTCATCCCGGTTGGAGCCCGACAGGGAGTCCATGGGTGTCGGTAGGATGAGCGGGGGTCGGCTCAGTCGAGGAGGATTCGTGGATACGGTGGTCATCGATGGGGCGCTCGGGGTTCTGGCGGAGAACAAGCAGCGGTGGGCCCGGCTGCCGGTGCGAGAGAAGATCGGCTATCTCGACACGCTGCGACTTCGGACCAATGACGCGGCGGCGGACTGGGTGGCGGCCGCGCTGACCGCCAAAGGGCTGAGCCCCACATCACCGCTCGCCGGCGAGGAGTGGATGTCCGGTCCGTATGCGCTTCTCGGATGGTTGAATGCGGCTCTCACGACCCTGAGGGCCGTGGAGAGGGGCGGAGACCCTCTCGAAGGCCTCAAGGTGTGGGCGAGGCCCGATGGCCAGGTCGTGGTGCGTGTCTATCCGACCGATCTGTGGGAACGTCTGCTACTCAACGCGTACGCGGCCGATGTCTGGATGGATCCGTCGGTAACCCTCGACTCTCTGCCCGACACCGTGGCTGCGTTCTATCGGGAGTCAGATCCGGAAGGTGCAGTGTCGTTGATCCTCGGAGCCGGGAACATCGCATCGATTCCGCCGCTCGACCTCGTCTACAAGCTCTTCGCGCAGGGTCACGTCGGGATCGTCAAGACCAACCCTGTGAACGAATACCTCGTTCCCATCTTCGAGCGGATCTTTGCGCCGCTCATCGATGAAGGCTTCACACGGTTCGTGCGTGGAGGAGCGCCCGAAGGTGCCTATCTGACCGGCCACGAGCTCGTCGACGACATTCATATCACCGGCAGTGCGCGAACCCACGACGCCATCGTGTTCGGTTCCGGTGCCGAAGGCGCACGACGCAAGGCAGAGCGTCGGCCATTGCTCACCAAACCGGTCACATCCGAGCTGGGTGGTGTCAGCCCGACGATCGTGGTTCCCGGTCCGTGGACAGAAGCAGATATCGGCTTTCAGGCGGAACATCTCGCATCTCAAAAGCTGCACAACGATGGGTACAACTGCATCGCCTCTCAGGTGCTGGTGCTGCCGAGCGGGTGGTCTGGAACCGACAAGCTCATCGGCGCGTTGCGGAGCACTCTGGCCCAGGTCGAAGAGAGGCCCGCGTACTACCCCGGATCCGACGAGCGTCAGAACGCCGCGATCTCGCATTATCCGGCCGCCGAGCGGCTCGGGGCGGGAGCCGCCAGGACGCTGATCGTCGGAGTGGATCCAGGCGATGCGGGAGCGTACTGCTTCAACGAGGAGTTCTTTGCTCCCGTCTACGCGACGACGATGCTCCCGGAATCGGATCCGGACGACTTCCTGAGAGCCGCAGTCGAGTTCTCCAACGAGACGCTGATTGGAACCCTGGGGGCCAACATTCTCATTCATCCGAAAACGGCCAAAGATCTCGGACCCCGGCTGGAGTCCGCCATCGCGGACCTTCGCTACGGCACCGTCGCCGTCAACACGTGGACGGGAGTCGGATTCCTGATGGGAAGGGCTCCGTGGGGAGCGTACCCGGGAGCAACGATCGACGATGTGCAGAGCGGCATCGGATTCGTCCACAACGCGCTCCTGTTCGACAAGCCTCAGAAGACCGTGGTCGGTGGCCCGTTCCAGCCATTCCCAAGGGCCATCACGCAGGGCCAATTCCACATTGCACCCCGTCCGCCGTGGTTCGTCACGAGCAAGACCGCACACATCGTCGGAGAACGACTCACACGCTACGCCGCCGACGGAAAGCTCTGGCGGTTGCCGGGGATCTTCAGCGCTGCACTGAGAGGCTGAGCCGTCTGCGGATCCAGGAAGGTCCTGAGTCCCCGACTCGTACCGAGAGCGAAGCGTGCTCCACTCGTTCAGCGGCGCGCCGGTTCCCATTAGCCTGTCGGTGATGCGTGTTCTCGTCGTCAGCAACGATTATCCACCGGCGCCAGGCGGTATCCAACGGTATGTCGGCGACCTGCTGCGGCACGTTCCGTGGGACGTGCACGTAGCCGCACCGTTTCATCCGGAGGCTTGCTCCGACCCTCGGGTTTCTCGCTACGACCGGGCTCTGACACCGACACGAAGGGCCGCAACGTGGATCGCCGGGCGGGCTCGCGAGCACCGGTGTGACATGGTGTTGTACGCGGCGCTTCCACTTGCCCTGCTCGGGCCGAGCGTTGCCGAGCAGACCGGGATGCCATACGCGCTGTTTCTGCATGGAGCCGAGATCACCGTCCCTGCAGCGGTGCCAGGGCTTCGGAGGCGCTATGCGAGCACGCTGGGGGGTGCCGCTGCACGATTCGCGGTGAGTCGCTACACGAAGCGGAGAGTGGAAGAGCGATTCCACGTACCCGTCGTCTGGGCGGGTGCGGGAGTGGATATCGACGTCTTCTTGCCCGGACCCGTCGAGCACGAAGGCTTTGTGGTCGGATGCGTGGGGAGATTCGTGCGGCGAAAGGGCCATGCCGACGTCCTGCGAGCAGTCTCCTCGCTGCGAGCGCAAGGACTACCGGCACGATCGATGATGGTCGGCTGGGGACCGAGAGAGAAACGGCTACGGCGCATCGCTCGCCGATCTCGGGTCCCGACCGAATTCATGGTCGGAATCTCGCGAGCGGCGCTCGCCGACGCCTATCGGAGAATGGACGTCTTTGCAATGCCGGCCCGCTCGCGTTGGGCAGGCCTCGAAGTGGAAGGTCTCGGACTCGTCTACCTGGAGGCGGCGGCAAGTGGACTTCCCGTCATCGCCGGTCGCAGCGGAGGAGCACCCGAGACCGTGGACGATGGGCGAACCGGCTTCGTCGTGGCGGACGAGCCACAGCTGATGTCGGCTCTGCGAACGCTCCAGGAGGATCCCGATCTTGCAGCTCGCATGGGTTCCGCCGGCCGTGCCAGGGTGGCCGAGCTGTTCACATGGCCCGCAGTGGTGGCCCGCGTCGATGCACAGCTACCGAAGGCACCGGATGCATGAGACCTTCGTGCTCGCGTCGGGGTCGCCGCGGCGACACGAGTTGCTCGCGCTGGCCCGTGTCCCGCACATCGTGGATGTACCTGAGATCGATGAGACTGCGTTGCCTGGTGAGTTGCCCGACATCTATGTCGCTCGTCTCGCCCGAGCCAAGGCCGGTGCCGTGGCTGCTCGCCATCCCGAGTGCTGGACGATCGGCGCGGACACGGTGGTCGTTGTCGACGGCCATATCGTCGGCAAGCCACGTGACATCGTCGAGGCCGAGGAGATGCTCGAGACGTTGGCCGGGAGACGACACGAGGTGATCACGGCCGTGGCGCTCGTTCACGGTTCCGAGATCAAGGAGCGATCGAGTACCACCTCCGTGTGGATGAGGCCCTTCGATCGGGAAATCGTCCGCTCCTATCTGGCCACCGGCGAGCCGATGGACAAAGCCGGTGCCTACGCAGTCCAGGGCGTCGGAGCCCTTCTGGTCGATCGTGTCGACGGAGACTTCTTCACGGTCATGGGGCTTCCCCTCGATGCGGTGATCGAGATGCTGAGATCCGTCGGGTTCGGGGCCGTGTGAACGCATCGAGGCAGGATCGGGCAGACCGCGTCGGGGAGCGCTCGAAGATGACCTCGGGGGTCTTGGGCGGAGGCGGTCCCGATGGGCACACCTCGATGGGCCTACCGATCGGCTCGTGGTGTTCTCCGGCCCCTTGGATCCGATGACGAGAGCCGTCACGCCGGCTCCGTGGTCCTGCGGCACCGCTGGTCGAGGCACGAGGTACCTGGAGTCCCGACCGGTGAGGCTCTGGCGGTTCCGAGGGGGTACTATCGGGTCCAGTGAGTTTTGACTACGACGTATTGGTGATCGGTTCCGGGTTCGGCGGCAGCGTGAGCGCTCTTCGGTTGACGGAGAAGGGCTATCGGGTCGGCGTTCTCGAGGCGGGGAGACGCTGGGATGAGACGACCTTGCCGAAATCGAGTTGGAACCTGCGTCGCTTTGTCTGGTTCCCACGTCTGGGGATGAAGGGAATCCAGCGTATCACGCTCCTCAGGGACGTCATGGCGCTCTCCGGTGCGGGTGTCGGCGGGGGCTCACTGGTGTGGGCCAATGTCTCCTATGAGCCACACAAGGAGGCTTTCTCCGACCCGCAATGGGACGGGATCACCGACTGGAAGCAGGAGCTCGCTCCCTTCTACGACCAGGCACGGCGCATGCTCGGCGTGCAGACCAACCCGGTCGAGACGCCTGCAGACCTGGTCATACAGGAGGTCGCCCGGAGACTCGGCGTCGAAGATACCTACGAGCCGACCCCGGTGGCGGTGTACTTCGGCGAGAGCGGCATTACCGTGCCCGACCCCATCTTCGGCGGTGTTGGCCCCGATCGAACCGGGTGCATTCTGTGCGGAGGCTGCATGACAGGGTGCCGTCACAACGCAAAGAATCGTCTCGACAAGACGTATCTCTATCTCGCAGAACGAAACGGGGCGCAGATCCACCCTGAGCATCAGGTCGTCGACGTCGTGCCGCTCGACGCCGGCGGATACCGGGTCGTGACCGAGCGTCCGGGAGCCTGGCTGCGACGCCGGCGCCGTGCATACACGGCAGAGCAGGTCGTGTTCTCCGCCGGAGCACTGGGAACTGCCCGGCTGCTGCTCAAGCTTCGTGACGAAGGACACCTCGAACGGCTGTCATCGCGCCTGGGTCGACAGCTGCGTACCAATTCGGAAGCTCTGGTCGGTGCCTCTGCCCGTACGGTCGACGTGGACTATTCGAAAGGCGTGGCGATCAGTTCGTCGTTCCAACCGGACGCACACACGCACATCGAGCCTGTCCGCTATGAGAAGGGCAGTAACGCCATGGGGCTGCTGTCGGCGATGATGGTCGACGGTGGGGGGCGGGTGCCGCGTTGGCTGCGTTTCCTCGGGTCGGCCGTCTTGCACCCGATCCGACTGCTTCGTTCGTTGTCCGTTCGCCACTGGTCGGAGCGGACGATCATCCTGCTCGTCATGCAGAGCTTCGACAACAGCCTGCGGCTACGTCGTGGGCGATTCGGCCGTCTCACGACCGATCAGGAGAGCGGAAAACCGAACCCGACGTTCATTCCGGTGGCGAACGAGGCGGCCCGGATCGCGGCCGACGTGATGGGCGGTGATCCAGGCAGCAGCATCAACGAGGTGCTCTTGGATATCCCGTTGACGGCACACGCGATCGGTGGAGCCTGCATCGGGGCCACTCCGGAGCGTGGCGTCATCGACCCGTACCAGCGGGTGTTCGGCCACGATGGGCTGCACATCGTGGACGGCGCTGCGATCACGGCGAATCTGGGTGTCAACCCTTCGCTGACGATTACGGCGATGAGCGAACGAGCGATGTCGTTCTGGCCGAACCGCGGAGAGGAGGATCCCCGGCCCGCCGTGGGGGATCCCTACGAGCGGTTGGAGCCGGTCGCTCCGCGTGATCCGAGTGTTCCGCACGACGCACCGGCCGCCCTCTTCTATTCCCAACCGTTCTCGTGACGCTCAAAGGGAATTAACCGCATCAAGCGTCACGAGAACGGTCAGTCTTCGAGTACGACATCCGAGTAGCGGGCCCGCACGCTTCGCTTGTCGAACTTTCCGGTCCCCGTCTTCGGCAGTTCCTCCACGAAATCGATCCTGTCCGGGACCCACCACTTCGCGACCTTGGTGTGCAGAAACTCGGTGAGTTCTTTCGCATCGACCTCGGCTCCCGGACGTTTGACGACGACAGCGAGTGGCCGCTCTTGCCAGCGGACATGACGCACACCGACGACGGCGGCTTCAGAGACCGCCGGATGCGCCATGAGGGCACGTTCCAGATCGAGTGACGAGATCCATTCCCCGCCCGACTTGATCACATCCTTGGCGCGATCGGTGATACGAATGTATCCCTCGGGCTCGATCTTGCACACGTCGCCCGTCCGAAGCCATCCGTCCTCGAATGACTCCTCACTCCTCGGATCGCGAATGTACTCGGCGGCGATCCACGGTCCTCGGATGAGAAGCTCGCCGAATGCCTTGCCATCGTGGGGGAGTGATGTCCCCTCGTCGTCGACGATCTTGGCCTGCAATCCGGGAACGAGCATCCCGGCGGTCTCCAGAAAGTCGAGCTGGCGTTCGAAGTCCCAATCTTCCATCCCCGGCTTGAGCTGTGACACCGAGGCGATCGGATTGGTCTCGGTCATTCCCCAACCTTGCACGATGGTGATTCCCCTGGCCTCGTGAAACCACTTGATCATTGCCCTGGGAACGGCAGAGCCGCCGACGATGAATGCTCGGATGCTCGAGGTGTCGGCCTCCGGGTGTTCCATCAGGTATTGCTGGATGCCGACCCAGACCGTGGGGACACCGGCGGAGAAGGTGACCTTCTCGTTTTCGAAGAGCGACACGATGCCTTTGGGCGAGAGATCGGGCCCGGGGTAGGTGATCTTGGAGCCGCACATGACCGCCTGGTACGGGTACCCCCATGCCGCCGCATGGAACATCGGGACGACCGGAAGGATGTTGTCATCGGCTCCGACGGGATAGTTGGCGACGTTGGAGATCGTATGCAGGTAGGTGGACCGCTGCGTGTAGGCGACACCTTTCGGATTCCCCGTCGTGCCCGACGAGTAGCAGTACATCATGGGGGAGCGCTCATCGAGAATCGGCCACATACCCCACGGCTCTGCGTCCGCGATCAGGTCTTCATACGCGATCGCGTTCGGAAGGGATGTGTCGCCGACGGAATCGCCCATGATGATGTAGTGCTCGATCTTGTCGAGGTGCTCGGCGAAACGCTCGACGAGAGGCACGAGGTTCGGGTCGACGAAGATCACCCTGTCGCCACCGTGACCGACGATGAACGCGAGCTGTTCCGGGAACAGGCGAATGTTGAGCGTATGCGCCACCCGACCGGTATTGGCGGTTGCCCAATAGAGCTCATGGTGACGCTGATTGTTCCAGGCGAACGTTCCCGCGACATCCCCGACTCCGAGGCCGAGTGTGGTCGCGAGTGCAGTTGCGAGCTTGCGGATCCTCAGATCCGTTTCCGCGTACGTGTGTCGCCGAATCGAGAGGTCGGCTTCTACGGAGACGATCTGCTGGTCCGGGAACAGCGCTACGGAATGGTCGTAGAGCGTTGAAAGAAGGAGCGGAAAATCGTCCATCATGTGCGGCATGGAGCCCTCCTGCATCGTCGACCTTTCGACGCTAGTACTCCAGCACGTTCTGGGACTCGCGAACCGGGTTCTTTTTGAGAAACCGACCGATCAGTTTCCGACTTGCCCCTTGGCGTCCTTGAGAGCCGACTCGATGTCGGTGCGGAGCTGCGGCGGAAGGCTCGGCTCGGTCAGAACCTTTTCGAGCAGGGGGATTGCCGACTCGGGGTCTTCGAGCCCGTAGAGATCGACGATACCCAGGAACAAGGTGGCTTCGAGGTTGTCCGGTTCCTTTTGTAGCGCCTCGTCCAGATACTTCACGGCGGCCTCGTTCTGGCCCGTGACATAGGCGAGCCACCCGACTCGGCCGAGCGTGTGGCTCGCCTCCTCGTCCGTCGGATTCTGATCCAACACCGTGAGATAGTGATCGAGGGCGTTCGAGAAGTCGTTGGCTTCGAAGTACCGGTCGGCCAGCGCGATCCGCATCTGGATGACATCGGGGTTGGCCGCCACGGCGGCCTCCATCTGCTCGATCTCCGAGTTGCCGGAATTGGTCAGGGGCGCTGCGCCGGAAATCGGTGGCGCCGTTTGCGCCGAGGAGATGACGAGCACCAACACCACGGTGAATGCTGCGACGAGGATCCCCGATCCGATGAGAATGCGTTTGGTGGATCGACCCTGCACCGGCGCTTCGACAGGGGCCTCTTCCTCAACGCTCGGTTCTGTCGGAAGTTCGTCCAGCTGCGCCTGCGCCTCCGCGAGGTCCTGCTCGTAGCGGGCGCGCAGGTCCTGGGCGGTCGCCTCGTCGATCTCGCCCGCGTCGACCTGCTCCGCGAGCTCCTGGATGTCTCGGGCGATGAGATCGCGACGTTCGGTCAGACGCGCTCTGATCTCGCCGGAACGGGAAGTCATGACGTTCCTCCCCGGTGGGAACGCATCTTCGACAGGATGAGGGCTACGCCTGCGATGAGCGCGACGCCCGGCAGCAGCCAGACGAGCAGAGTCTTCCCCGAGAAGGGTGGATCAACAAGGATCGCCGTATTGTAACGATCCTCGAAGTACTGGATGATCTGATCGTCGGTCCATCCGGCCGCAACCTTCTCGCGAGTGATCGCCATCATCGTCTGGGCGGTCTCGGAGGGTGACTCGGCGATCGTAACCCCCTGGCAGACGGGACACTTGATGCGCTGACCGAGACTGTTGACACGATCTTCGGGTGTCGCGTCGCCGGCGATCAGACCTGCAACGACGATCCCTGCGAGCACCAACGTGATGACGCCTGCGATGATCTGTCTTGTGCGGCCGGACATGGACGCTCCACACTCGGAGGAAACAGCAAGGATACCAGAGGCTGGGTGAATGGATTCTGGGAGTGGCGGCCAAGGGTCTACGCTGCGCGATGTGGATCGCCCGTTCGACATCGTTCTGTTGCTGGCCCTTCCTGCGTCCGGCAAGTCCGAGATTCGCCGCTACCTGGCGTCGCTGCCGCCCGAGGTTGCCCGCTCGGATTTCAACCTCGGGCCCACGATTCAGATCGATGACTACCCGTACGTGCATCTCATGCGGCGGATCTCGCAAGAGCAGGTTCGGCTCGGCTCGACACCCGCGTTCTTTGCCGACGATGCCGAGCCGTTTCTCGACGATCGGGATTGGGGGACCCTCACGGTGCTTCTCGACGAGGATTATCACGCGCTCGGGCGAGAGACGCCGGAGCGCATTCAGGATCCTGCACGATGGCTCCTCGATCGCCTCGATCGTGCCCGGGCAGCGGCAGGGGCGCCTGTCCCTTTCGCCGGTCTCGCCTCGCGAGCAGCGCTCGAGACTGCCATCGCGAAGGACGCGGCGGAACTCGTCGAAGGGCTCCCGTCCGGGCCTCTCGAGGGGGGTGAGACGGTCGTCATGGAGTTTGCCCGGGGCGGACCTCGCGGGTCGGCCCTGCCCCTTCCGCCGCCCTTCGGATATCGTTATGCCCTATCGATGTTGTCGCCGGAGATACTCTCTCGGGCGGTGATTCTCTACGTGTGGGTCAGTCCGGAGGAGAGCCGGCGCAAGAACCGGGAACGCGCACGTCCGGGTGCCGACGGTTCGATCCTGCACCACGGAGTCCCGGAGGCGGTGATGGAGGCGGAGTATGGCGTCGATGACATGGCGTGGCTGCTCGAGTCATCGGACGTTCCTGGCACGGTCACGGTGCATGCGCACGGCCGCGTCTTTCACCTTCCCGCCACGCGGTTCGACAACCGTGTGGACCGAACCTCATTCTTGCGCGCCGACCCGGCGGAATGGCCCTCAAACGAGATTCGGACCGTGCATGAAGAGTTGCAGCGAGCGTTTCGCTCGTTGCGGGAATCACGCAAGACGGTGGACGAACTCGGCGACGTGAGTGGGGATTGCTAGCCGGGGATTCGAGGATTCAGGAGGATCCGCAGTTATCCGGGTCGGGATGACACCCGTCCACACCGGCCATGCTTCCACCGACGTCGGTGGTCCCGAACGGGCTTTCAGAGATGCTTCGTTGAGCGGAATCGAAACGACCGCGGTCGCGCCCACTTCTTGGTCGGTCATCGGACGCAGATGAGGGAGCCGTCCGGGAATGAGGTGTTCGACGATAGCGTCGAGTGCAGCTCGCTTCTCCTGCGGATCGGTGACCTTGGTGGCCTTTCCGAACACGACCACCGACCGGTAGTTGAGCGAGTGATGGAACGCAGAGGGTTCGAGCACCAGACCGTCGAGCAAGGCCACCGAAATGGACACGTCGACACCGGATTGCAGGGCTTTCATCATTCGGCTCGCCGGCGATCCGTGGAGGTACAGCCGGTCGTCGACACGCGCGTATGTCGAAGGGATCACCACAGGTCCATCGTCGATAAAGCCCACGTGACAGATCATCGCCTCGTCCAGGAGTGCTGTGATGTCGGCGGGGTCGAAGGTTCCGCGTTCCGGATGACGCTGAAAGGTTGTGCGGTCGGTAGACATGCGCCGGAGCTTAGGAGCCCGCCGAGCAATGCATGGCACGCACCTCGACGACCGTGCATGGCTCGTCGAGGTGCCTGGTACCTCGCACCTCGTACCCGGTACCGCTCGCGAAGCGAGCCTACGACAGCGGACCGCTCACTCCTCACTCACGTCAGGCCAGGAGATGCGCGGGTCCGGCAAATCCGGATCGATCTCGTATCTGGCGATGGCGTCGGCGACGACTTCTGCGGGAACCGCACCCTCTGCCTCGAGGGAGGACAGCACCGCTACGACGACGTGCCCGGTGTCGGTCTCGAAGAAGTGGCGCAGCGCCTCACGAGTATCGCTACGTCCGTACCCGTCCGTGCCCAGCGGGATGAAACGGCGAGGCACCCAGCGGGCAATCTGATCGGGGACCGCCTTCAGAAAGTCGGTCACGGCGACGATCGGACCGGCGGCGCCGTTGAGGAGACGGGTAACAAGCGGTACCCGAGGTTCAGCGCCCGGGTGCAGGCGGTTCCAGCGCTCGGTGGAGAGGGATTCTTCACGGAGGCGCTTGTAGGACGTTGCGCTCCACAGTTCCACACCGACGTCGTAGTGCTCGGCGAGTTGGTGCCGGGCTTCCCGGGCTGCCGCGTGGGCCGTTCCCGAGAAAAGCAGGGTTGCCTGAAGTGACGGCCCTTCTGGCGCCGGCGCCCATCGGTAGAGACCGTCGATGATGCCCTGGTCGACATCTGCAGGCTTCGGTGGTTGGGTGTAATTCTCGTTGTAGATGGTGATGTAGTAGAAGACGTCCTCTCCGTCGCTGCCGTACATGCGCTCGATGCCCCGTTGGATGATCGTCGCCAGTTCATAGGCGAACGCCGGGTCGTACGCTTCGCAGGATGGGATGGTGGAGGCGAGCAGGAGGCTGTGCCCATCCTGATGCTGGAGCCCTTCGCCGAGGAGTGTCGTGCGTCCGGCCGTCGCTCCCATGAGGAACCCCCGGGCGCGGGCATCGGCCGCTGCCCACATGAAGTCGCCGATACGTTGGAAGCCGAACATGGAGTAGAAGGTGTAGAACGGCACCATCGGCACCCCGCGGTGTGCATACGCCGTTGCTGCAGCGGTCCAGGAAGCAATCGCTCCCGCCTCGGTGATTCCCTCTTCGAGGATCTGGCCGTCGGTTGCCTCTTCATAGGAAAGGAGGAGCCCTGCGTCGACGGGGACGTAGCGCTGTCCGTGCGGCGCGTAGATCTTCAACTCTTTGAACAGCGAATCCATCCCGAATGTGCGGCCTTCGTCGGGGATGATCGGAACGACTCTGGGGCCGAACGTCTCGTGGCGAGCCAGGTTGCGGAGGAGTCGTGTGAACGCCATCGTCGTCGAGAACTCCTGCGCGCTCGAACCCGCATCGAATTCGGAGAACGGGTCCGGTCCCGGCAGCTCGATCGGCCTGCGGATTCTCACACTTCGTTTCGGGACGGAACCGCCGAGCGTCTTTCGGCGCTCCATCAAATACTCGTACTCGGGGGTGCCCACGTCAGGCCTGTAGTACGGCGGCTCCCTGTCTTCGGTCAGCATCTCGTCGGGGATCTCTTCTTGCAGATGGAGGCGATCCCGAAGCCCGATCAGCTCACGTCCGGTGAGCTTCTTGATCTGGTGAGTTGCATTGCGGGCCTCCACCGACGGACCGAGGGTCCAACCCTTGATCGTCTTGGCGATGATCGCCGTCGGGCGGCCCTCGTGTTCGACCGCGGCCCGGTAGGCGGCATAGATCTTGTGGTAGTCATGCCCGCCACGAGGGAGTTTGCGTAGCTGGTCGTCACTGAGATGCTCGACGAGTTTGCGCAGCCGCAAGTCGGGTCCGAAGAAGTTCTCCCTGATGTACTCGCCGGACTCGACGGCGTATTTCTGATACTCGCCGTCGAGGGTGCTGTTCATCTTGTTGACGAGCACGCCGTCGACATCCCTCGCGAGCAACCCGTCCCAACCGGATCCCCAGATCACCTTGATGACGTTCCAGCCGGCGCCGCGAAGCATGGCTTCCAGTTCCTGAATGATCTTTCCGTTGCCCCGCACAGGGCCGTCGAGGCGCTGAAGATTGGCGTTGATGACCCACGTGAGGTTGTCGAGACCTTCCCGTGCCGCGATGCCCACTCCGGCAAGCGCTTCGGGCTCGTCCATCTCCCCATCGCCGAGGAACGCCCAGACACGCGACTGCGAGGTGTCGTCGATATGGCGATTGTGGAGGTACCGGTTGAAACGGGCCAGATAGACGGAGTTGAGCGGACCCAGTCCCATCGAGACGGTCGGGTATTCCCAGAAGTTCGGCATCAACCGGGGGTGCGGGTACGAGGAGATGCCCTGGCCGGCGACCTCGAGCCTGAAATGGTCGAGTTGGTCCTCGGTCAGGCGGCGTTCGAGAAAGGCACGGGCATAGATGCCCGGAGCTGCATGACCCTGGAAGAAGATCTGGTCGCCGGAGGACCCATCATCCTTCCCTCGGAAGAAATGGTTGAAGCCGACTTCGTAGAGAGCAGCCGACGAGGCGAATGTGGACAGGTGCCCTCCGATTCCCTCCGCTGCATGGTTGGCACGCACGACCATGACGGCGGCGTTCCAGCGGATGAACCTGCGGATGCGCTTCTCGAGCACGTCGTCCCCCGGGAACCACGCCTGTTCCTCGGCCGGGATCGTATTGACATAGGGTGTGTTGATCGTGGCGGGGATCCCCACCTGCTGCTCCCTGGCGCGCAGCAACATGCGAGACAGCAGATACCGCGCCCTGGTCTTGCCTTCGATGGCGATGAGTTGGTCAAGGGAGTCGAGCCATTCTTGGGTCTCGGTGGGGTCGGTGTCGGGGAGTTGCTGCACGAAGCGGTCGATATTCACGAAGACCTCTCTGGCCGGTCGAGGCAGAGGCTATCGAAACATGAGGCCTAAGCGGGGTCGCGCGGCACGGTGACTCGGCCGGGCGTAGACTCGATTGGCATGCAGGACACCTATGTAGACAAGTCGTTTTGGCTCGCCACCTACGGTCCGTATACGCCAAACGATCCGGTGGGCGAATCGATGGATGTCGACGTGGCCGTAGTCGGTGGCGGCTTCACCGGACTTTCGACCGCCTACAACCTGTGCCTGCTCGAGCCGACACTGCGAGTCGCGGTCCTGGAAGCCGAGGTGATCGGCTACGGGGCCAGCGGTCGCAACGGTGGCTTCTCCATGACGCTGTTCGGTCTCGAACCGGCAGTCACGAAGTTCCGGTTCGGGGTCCAGCGGACCGTGGAGGCACATCGATACATGGAGCGGGCGGTCGACTATGTCGACGACCTGGTTCGTAGCCGGAACCTTCAATCCGACTACTGGTTCCCCGGCTTTCTGCGGGTGGCGACCACGCCCGCCTACAGCAAACGCATCCAGCACGACATGAAGTTGCTCACCGACATGGGTATCACCGGCATCGAGTGGTGGGACGCCGATCGGGTGCGGGAGCAGGTTGATTCCCCCTTGTTCCTCGGTGCCTGGTGGGAGCCCCGTTCGGGCCTCTTGAATCCGGCCAAGCACGTGAGGGAGTTGAAGAGGATCGCCGAGGAGGCCGGTGCTGTGATCTATGAGCACAGTCCGGTTTCACAGATCGATCGCGGTGATCGTTTCAGACTCCAGACGCCGGGAGGGACGGTCACTGCGGGTCGTATCGTGCTGGCCACCAACGCCTACTCGCATCTGTTGCCGGGGTTGCGTCGTTCCCAGGCGCCCGTCTTCACGCATATGGTCGTCACCGAACCGCTCTCCGATGAGCAACTGGAGGTCATCGGTTGGTCGAACCGGCAGGGCATCGAGGATGCCCGTAACCTGGTGCACTACTTCAGGCTCACCGCCGACAACCGCTTGGCGATGGGAGGGAGTGACGTGTCGCTCACGTATGGGACCGACATGGGTCGCGATCTCAACGAGCGCGTGTTCCGAGACCTCGAAGCCGACGTCGTCGAGATCTTTCCTTCCCTTGCAGGAGTGCGGTTTACGGATCGGTGGGGTGGGCCGGTGTCGGTACCGGTCGACATGGCGCCGGCCATCGGCTTCTTGGGGGACCCGAGGGTCGTGTACTCGATCGGATGTGTCGGGCACGGCGTGTCGCTGTCTCAACTCAACGGAAAGACGATTGCAGATCTGGTGCTCGAGCGTGACACCGACCTGACCAACGTCTGGTTCGTGGGACGTCGGCTGATTCCGTGGCCTCCGGAACCGCTCCGATTTGCCCTCTCGGCCGGCATCCGAGGCTATCTGCGGGGCGAGGACTGGGTCCACGAGCGTCCCCTGCGTGCAGGGCGCTGAAGCAGGGTCGGTACACTCGCCCGATGGGCAGACTTCCCGTGTTCGAGGACGTGCAGGCCGCCGCGGATCGGATCGCGGCCTTCGTACATCGCACCCCGATCATGACCTCCGCGACACTCGACCGTGATCTTGGCGCGTCGGTGTTCTTCAAATGTGAGAACCTCCAGAAGATCGGTGCCTTCAAAGCCAGAGGAGCCGTGAACGCGGTCCTTTCCCTGGAAGAGGGCACTGCCGCCCGTGGAGTCGTGACGCATTCGTCGGGGAACCACGGGCAGGCGCTCGCCTATGCGGCGTCGATCCGGAAGATCCCCTGTGCCGTCGTCATGCCGGATACGGCTCCACGGATCAAGGTCGACGCGGTGCGGGGCTACGGGGCCGACGTGGTGTTCTGCGCGCAGTCCGAGCGGGAGGTCACTGCGGAACGGGTGTGCGCCGAACGGGGAGCGACGATCGTTCACCCGTTCAACGACCCGGTGGTGATCGCCGGTCAGGGCACTGCCGCATTGGAGCTGGTGGCCCAGGTCGAGGGTCTGGATCTCCTCGTGGCGCCGATCGGAGGGGGAGGTCTGCTGTCGGGAACGACGCTGGTGGCCGAAGCGCTCCTCCCGTCGGCCGTGGTCGTGGGGGCCGAACCCGAGATGGTCGATGACGCGTACCGGTCGCTGGTCAGCGGGTTTCTCCAGCCAAGGGTGCCTCGCGCGGCGACGATCGCGGACGGCCTGATCACGGGGATGGGAGAGTTGGCCTTCGAGATCCTGCGGGAGCGTAGGGTCGAGATCGTGACGGTTTCCGAAGAGCAGATCGTCGCCGCGGCAAGGTTCTTTGCGGAGAGGATGAAGCTGGTGGTCGAGCCGTCGGGGGCGACGAGCCTGGCGGGCGTTCGGGCGATGGGAGAGCGCGTCGCCGGCCTGCGGGTCGGGGTGATCATCTCAGGCGGCAACACCGACTTCTCCTGGCTACCCCGTTGAACCCAGGGCTCAGGGGGGTCGTGGCGACCCCTACGAGCCCTGGGTTCAGGGGACCGGGCCCGCGCGGCGGTCGGGAGCCCTCGCTGCGTGGGGACTATGGTGCCGCGATGGACATACATGCGCTTCGCGCCGACACCCCCGGATGTTCCGACGTCGTTCACTTCAACAATGCCGGCACTTCGCTGCCTCCACGGCCGGTCATCGACGCGCAGATTGCCTGGATCCGTCGGGAGGCCGTCACCGGCGGGTACGAGATGGCGGAAGATCTCCAGGAGCAGGTCGCCGGTGTCTACCACTCCCTTGCCCGATTGATCGGTGCCGAAGCGAGTGAGATCGCGCTGATGGAGAACGCCACCGCTGCCTGGTGGCAGGCGTTCCACGGCCTCGACCTGCACGGCAAGACGGTGCTCACCTCCGAGGTCGACTACGGGGCGAACTTCATCACCTATCTGCAGGCTGCCCGGCGCGACGACGTGAACACGGTCGTCGTTCCCTCGGATGAGTCTGGGCAGATCTCCCTCGAGGAACTCGAGAAGCATCTCGATGGGCGCGTCGGGCTGCTCGCCGTGTCACACATGCCGACGAACGGCGGGCTCGTCAACCCGGCAGCAGAGATCGGGGCGCTGGCCCGCAAAGCAGGCGTTCCGTTCCTCCTCGATGCGTGTCAAACGGTCGGCCAGATGCCGATCGATGTTGACGCCATCGGGTGCACCTTCCTCTCGGCGACCGGTCGCAAGTACCTGCGGGGGCCGCGGGGCACCGGTTTCCTGTACGCGCGATCGTCGTTCCTGGAGGTCGACGAACCGTTGATGCTCGATCACTTCGGTGCTTCCTGGGTCGAGCCCGACCGGTACGTTCTGCGTCCCGACGCCCGCCGTTATGAGACGTGGGAATCGAATCACGCGATCAAAGCCGGGCTGGGAGTCGCAGCCGAGTATGCGATGTCGGTGGGACTCGAGTCGATCGCGGGGCGGGTCTTCGCCCTTGCGGCAGAACTGCGGGACAAGCTCGCCGGGATCGGGGTGCCCACGTACGACCTCGGTCGGGTGAAAGGGGGGATCGTCACCTTCTCGGTGCCCGGAGTGGATTCGGCAACCGTCAAGCGAGAGCTCCGTGCGCAATCCATCAACACGTCGCTCGTCGATTCCACATCCACGCTCATCGACGCCAGGCGCCGGCACCTTCCGGAGATGGTTCGCGCGTCGGTGCACTACTACAACACGAGTGCAGAGATCGACACACTGATCGCCGCGCTCGAGCCGTGGTCTTCCCGTTCTCGTGACGCTTCACGGGGATAATCCGGTCCAACCGTCACGAGAACGGATGGAATGGTGGGGGACCTCTAAACTGTCACGAGAAGGAGGTGCGTATGCATCGAGATCGGCTCACCCGCCCGCTCGTCCGGGAAGATGGGGTTCTTCGACCGGCATCATGGGACGAGGCGCTCGACAGAGCAGCCGGCGGCATTCAGGCCGTCACCAGTCGGTACGGTCCGGGAGCGTTCGGGGTGATGAGCTGTTCCAAAGGCACCAACGAGATGAACTACCTCGCACAGAAGTTCGTCCGTATGGCCGTTGGCACCAATACGATCGACTCGTGTAACCGTACCTGACACGCTCCCAGTGTCGTCGGTCTGGCGACAGTGTTCGGAGCAGGTGGCGGAACGAGTTCCTACAGGGAAGCCGAGGACACCGGCCTCATCGTCCTGTGGGGCTCCAACGCGCGCGACGCACACCCGATCTTCTTTCATCATGTCCTCAAGGGGATCCGCCACGGTGCAAAGCTGATCGTCATCGATCCCAGGCGCAGCTCGTCCGCGACGTTCGCCGATCTCTGGCTCGGTCTGGACGTTGGATCCGACATCGCCCTTGCCAACGCCGTCGGGCGCGAGATCATCACCGCCGGCTTGCACGATCGCGAGTTCATCGAACGCGCCACGAGCGGCTTCGATGATTACCGGACCGCCGTGGACGCGTGGACGCTGGACCGGGCGGCGAACGTCACCGGCGTTCCTGCAGATGCGATCTCCGAGCTCGCCCACGCCTACGCGCTCGCGCCGACGGCCCAACTGTGCTGGACTCTCGGCATCACCGAGCATCACTGTGGGACCGACAACGTCTTCTCACTGATCAACCTGGCATTGCTCACCGGACACATCGGCCGGTGGGGATCCGGTCTGGTTCCCTTGCGGGGCCAGAACAACGTCCAGGGAGGAGCGGACATGGGTGCGCTTCCGAACAAGCTCCCCGGCTTCAAGGACGTGTCGGACGATACGGAGCGGGCCCGGTTCGAAGCAGCGTACGGTACGAAGCTGCCGGCCGAACCGGGATGGCACATCTCGCAGATGTTCGACGCGATGGAACGTGAGGATCTCAGGTCCCTGTACATCATTGGAGAGAACCCGGCACAGTCCGAAGCCGATGCGACGAGGGTGCGCAAGCTTCTCGCCGGCCTCGATCATCTCGTCGTGCAAGACATGTTCCTCACCAAGACGGCAGAGCTTGCCGATGTGGTCCTGCCGGCGGCGGCAGGCTGGGCCGAGACGGACGGCACCTTCACCTCGTCGGAACGTCGGGTGCAGCTCGTGCGAAGAGCTTTGGATCCGCCCGGTGAGGCGAGAGACGACCTTGTGATCATCGCCGACCTTGCCGCACGCATGGGCTGTGACTGGGGCCATCCGGTTGCAGAGGAAGTGTGGGATGAACTGCGGGGGCTCTCTTCGATCCATGCGGGAATGAGCTATGAGCGTCTGGCATCTCACGGCGGTCTTCAATGGCCGTGCCGCGACACGGACGATCCCGGTCGGCCGTTCCTTCACGGCCGTCTCTGGGACGATCCGGTGACCGGCCCCAAGGCACCGTTCACGCCCGTCGAGTGGAGTCCCCCCGTCGACCGGCTCGACGAGGAGTTTCCCATCAGGCTGACCACGGGACGCCGACTCGATAGTTACAACACCGGTGTGCAATCCGGACGGTACTCGTCGCCGAAGCGATGGGGTGAGAGCATCGATCTCTCACCGGAGGACGCCGCCGCCCTCGGGCTTGCCAATGGCGATCTGGCGCGTGTCACGTCGAGACGTGGATCTGTCGAGGCGCCCGTACGCACCGATCCCAACCTGAGACCGGGCCTGGCGTTCCTGACGTTCCATTTCCCCGATCAGGTGGACACGAACGTGCTCACGTTGGATGCGTGGGATCCCAAGTCGGGAACGTCCGAATACAAGGCGACGGCGGTCAGGATCGAACGGCTTGGAGAGCCCTCATGAACGTGATCGGCGATGCGGAGCGTAGGGCGATCGACGCCGTATTGGGTCCGGCGACACTCGGTTGGGATGCATCGGCGCGAACGGCAACCGGTGGTCGTGTCGCTCGAGGCGGTGCCGCGCTGAAAGCTCGACGCCACTTGCTCCTGCCGGCGCTGCAGGCGGCGCAGCGAGCCATGGGATGGATCACGCCCGAGGCTCTCGACTATCTCGACCAACGGCTCGGAGTGTCGCCGGCCGAGTCGTTCGGGGTCGCAACGTTCTACGACCTCCTGGACACCGCTCCAGGACCCGACACGGCGATCAGGGTGTGCGACGACATCGCCTGCGCGGGCAGCGCCCAACTCATTGCCGACACGAGAGCCCGTCACGGCGATGCTGCCACCGTCGAACCGGTGTCATGCCTCGGGCACTGTGCCCACGGTTCTGCCGCGCTGGTCCGTGTGGCCGGCCGGCAGGACGTGACTGTTGCCCCCGCTTCGCTCGAAGGCATCGACGCTGCGATAGCGGGTGAAACGGCACCTGTCGTGGTCGACCGTATCGGTGGACGGTTGGCTCTTCTCTCGAGAGTCGGCGTCGTCGATCCGTCCAGCCTCGACGACTACCGCAGCCATGGTGGCTACGCGGCATTGGAGAAAGCCTTGAGGATGGGTCCGGCCGCGGTGATTGCGGAGATCGATCTCTCACTCCTGCGGGGCAGGGGCGGCGCTTCGTTCCCGACGGGTCGAAAATGGGCGGCGGCGGCGCGTTCCGAGTCGACACCCAAGTACGTTGTCTGCAACGCCGACGAGTCCGAACCGGGGACGTTCAAGGACCGGGTCATTCTGGAGAACGACCCGTTCGCCATCGTGGAAGCCCTCACCATCGCAGGGCTTGCCGTGGGCGCCTCGCAGGGCTTCGTCTACGTGCGCGGCGAGTACCCGCTGGCCGCGGAGCGTGTCGAGAACGCAGTGTCGGTGGCACGAGAAGCCGGTCTGCTCGGGCCTTCGGTAATGGGATCCGGCTTCGAGTTCGATGTCGATGTGCGGAGCGGTGCCGGCGCATATGTGTGTGGAGAGGAGACTGCGCTCTTCAATTCGATCGAAGGTTTTCGCGGCGAGCCGCGAGTGAAACCTCCGTTCCCGACAGACGCGGGACTCTTCGGCAAACCGACGGTGATCAACAACGTCGAGACACTCGCCAACATCTTGTCGATCGTCGCCGGGGGAGGTAAGGCGTACGCCGCGTCGGGGCGTGATGGATCCACGGGAACGAAACTGTTCCCGGTCTCCGGGAGCGTTGCCATGCCCGGCCTCTACGAAGCGCCGTGCTCCACCCCGCTCGGCGAGATCATCGAGATGGCCGGCGGAGTGATCGGAACGTTTCGTGCTGCTCTGGTCGGGGGCGCCGCAGGAGTCTTCATGGGCCCCGACCGGTTGGACGATATCATGTCGTTCGAGCGCCTCGCGACCCTTGGTGAATCGTACGGGTCCGGTGCGATCGTCGTATTCGATGAAACGTCGAATCTGGATGCCGTCGTACGGCGGATTGCCGACTTCTTTCGCCGGGAATCATGCGGACAGTGCGTGCCGTGCCGGATCGGGACCGTTGCCCAGCAGGAGGCGCTCGGTCGTTTCCTGGACGGTGATGACAGTCGGCGCGAGATCCTCGCCGATGTGGACAGGGTCATGACGGACGCCTCCATCTGCGGCCTGGGGCGTACCGCTGCATCGGCGATCCGATCGGCTCTGCGCCTGGGGCTGATCGGAGGTGCGCCATGAGGATCACGATCGACGGCCGGCCGCTCGACGTTGCCGACGGAACGACGATCCTCCAGGCTTGTCGCGACGAACGCATTACGGTACCGACGCTCTGCTTCCTGGAGACACTCGAGCCTGCCAATGCCTGCCGGCTCTGTGTGGTCGAGGTCGAAGGTTCGACGTCCCTCGTTCCTTCGTGTTCCCGGGAGGTGGTTGAAGGGATGGTCGTCAACACGGATTCGCACCGGGTGCGGCATGCTCGTCGCATGGTGCTCGAGCTGCTCGCGGCGACCTCGGACCTTTCCAACGCCGGCCTCGACGGCATGATCGAGTCGTATGGAGCGGAACCGGAGCGCCTGCACCTCACCACATGCGGTCGGGAGCCTGCAATCGACAACAGCCTCTACGTTCGAGATCTCGACCGGTGCATCCTCTGTCGTCGCTGCGTCGACGTGTGCGGCGACCAAGCCCAGAACACGTTTGCCATCACCGTCGCTGGGCGCGGGGCAACTGCCCACATTGCCACGGAGTTCGATGTGCCGTTGTCCGACTCCGCCTGCGTGTTCTGTGGGAACTGTGTTGCGATCTGTCCGACCGGTGCGCTGATTCCGCTCGCCGAGTTCGAGCTGCGCAGGGAGGGAACCTGGGACGAGGCACTCCAACAGGTCACGCTGACGGTGTGTCCGTTCTGCGGGGTTGGCTGCAACCTCGAGTTGTATGTTCAGGACAACCGGATCGTCAAGGTGACGTCTCCACTGGATCACGACATCACGAACGGCAACCTGTGTATCAAGGGACGGTTTGGACACCGGCACGTGGAGTGACCCGCCAGCTTCTTCCTTCCCCCTCAGGGGGAAGTGCCGAGTCTTCGAGGCGATGGGGGTGTTCCCGAACTGGCGTAGCCGGAGCCAGACCCCTCAGGGGGAAGTCCCGAGTCCTGGGAGGGGAAGCAAAGAAGGCGAGGGTTAGAACCCGGTGCTCCGGTAGGCTGCGCGATGTGAGATCGACCCAGCGCGACATCGTTCGTTTCCAGGAAGGGACTCCTCGGCGAGCCGTTGACCACCTCGTCACCGAAGAGCCGCTCGAGTTGAGGATCGTCGATACGCCTATCGCCGTGGTGATGCGCACACCGGGTGACGATGCGGACCTGGCCCTCGGGTTCTCGCTCACCGAAGGAGTCCTCCTCGAACCCGACGAGCTCGCCGGCGTGACGGAGGTCGGAGAGAACCGCCTCCGATTGGATCTTGCTCACGGTGTACGGGTCGACCCCGAGCAATTCCGCCGGAACCTGTACACGACCTCTTCGTGCGGCGTGTGCGGCAAGGCATCCATCGATGCGGTGCGCATCGCCGCTTCCGAGGTGGTGACCGAAACCCCGATCACGGCGCACGTTCTGGGCGAGTTGCCGCACATGCTGCTGTTCGAGCAGGAGACCTTCTCGGACACCGGGGGGCTGCACGCCGCTGCGCTCTTCGACTTCGAGGGCAGACTGGTCGAAGCGCGTGAGGACATCGGAAGGCACAACGCCGTCGACAAAGTCGTTGGCGCAGTTGCGCGCAGGTCATGGCCCTTCGGCGCGATGGTTCTGTTCGTGTCGGGCAGGGTTTCCTTCGAGATCGTGCAAAAGGCCGCAGTCGTGGGGATTCCCTGCGTCGCCGGGATTTCGGCAGCGTCGTCGCTGGCCGTGGATCTCGCCCGAGAGTTGGGAGTAACCGTCGTCGGATTCGTGCGCGGGGGAGGCTTCAACCTCTACACGGGTTTGGTGGGCTGACGGCCGACGGCAATCGCTGGACACAGCCAAGACACAGGATACGGAAACGATTGGAGACGACTGTGATGTGCGGTTGTCGAGGGAGTGAATCATGGATATGCAGTTAGGCGCTTATGAGACCGCCGTTCGACAACGCCTTCGCGCGTGGGACGCATCGGGTTTTGCTCACCGTTTGTGGGCGAAGGATCCCACACTGTGGTTCGAACAGGAAAAGCCCGAGATCGTCGATCGACTTGGCTGGCTGACGCTGGCAGACGACATGGCTCCGCATGCTCGTGAACTCGCGGCGTTCGGAGCCGAGGCTCAATCCGAGGGCATCCGTCATGTCGTACTGCTCGGCATGGGCGGATCCAGCCTTGCCCCCGAGGTGTTCCAGCGGACGTTGGGCAGCAAGTCGGGATTTCCGACGTTGGTCGTTCTCGACTCGACGCACCCCGATGCGGTGCGCGCGGTCGACGCCGCCATCGATCCTGCAGCAACGATGTTCGTGGTCTCTTCGAAGTCGGGTACCACGTTGGAGACGCTTTCGGGATTCCGGCATTTCTGGTCACAGACGTCCCGGATTCTCGACCGTCCGGAGCGCCGATTCGTCGCGGTCACCGATCCGGGAAGCCCTCTCGAAGACCTGGCGAGGAGCCGGGGCTTTCGTGCCGTGTTCTCGGCTCCGGCGGACGTCGGAGGACGCTATTCGGCTCTCACGATGTTCGGCCTCGTCCCGGCCGCCTTGATCGGCGTGGACCTCGAACGGCTGCTCGGTGCTGCCGCAGCGATGGCCCGGCGGTCCGGATCTGCCGTGACCGCGTCCGCCAATCCCGGGTTGCGGCTGGGGGCGGCGATGGGGGAGTTGGCCCTCGCCGGGAGGGACAAGCTGACCTTCCTGGTTTCCTCGACGCTCAGGGCGTTCCCCGACTGGTTGGAGCAACTCGTAGCCGAATCGACCGGCAAGGATGGAAAGGGGATCGTTCCCATCGCCGGTGAGCCACCGGCCGATCCTGGCGAGTACGGGCAGGATCGACTCTTCATCTCCTATCACCTCGACGGAGAACCTGCGCCCAGAACCGATGGCATCGTTGCTGCGGGACATCCCGTGATCACGATTTCCCTTGCCACCGTCTATGAGCTGTCGGCCGAGATGTTCCGGGCAGAGATAGCTACGGCAGCGGCAGGTTCCGTGCTCGGCATCCACCCGTTCAATCAACCCGACGTCCAACTTGCCAAGACTCTCGCCCTCGAGGCGATGGAGGCAGAAGCGGGTGCCGCGGAGCCGATCGAAGCGGTCCGACTCTCAGAACCGGATTTCATCGATTCCGTCGCTGCGTTCCTCGATGTCGTGGACACCGGCGACTACATTGCCATTCAGGCCTACGTGCCGCGCAACGCCGAGAACGAGGGTGTGCTTCGGCGGCTCCGAACGGGGTTGCGCGCAAGAACGGGCGCTGCGACGACGGTCGGGTTCGGCCCCCGTTTCCTTCACTCGACCGGACAACTCCACAAAGGTGGAGCAAACAATGGGGTGTTCTTCCAAATCGTCGACGAGCCTTCTTCAGACTTGCCCGTGCCCGAGGTCGACTACTCCTTCGGGAAGATCATCCGGGCCCAGGCCGACGGGGACTACCGTGCGATGCGGGGCCGTGGTCGCCGGGTGCTGCGCATCGACCTGGGCAGGAGGACACTTGCCGAGATGGAGCAGGCATGGCCGACGTAACGACGCTCTTCTTCGACGTCGGGGGAGTGCTGCTGACCAACGGTTGGGATCGGCGTTCCCGTCTCCATTGTGTGGAGAGCTTCGGTCTGGACTGGGAGGAGTTCCGGGACCGGCATGAGTTCGTCGCGGATGCGTTCGAAACAGGTCGCATGACCATCGACGAGTACCTCGATCGCACCGTTTTCTATCGCGACAGGAGCTTTTCGCGAGAAGCGTTCATCGGCGGTATGCAGGCCCAGTCCAAACCGGTGCCGGGTGCACTCGAGTTTGTGTCCAGCCTGTCGGATAGGTATCTGCTCGCGACGCTCAACAATGAGTCGAAGGAGCTCAACGAGTACCGGATCGAGACCTTCGGACTGCACGAGATCTTCTCGGTGTTCCTCACGTCCGCGTACCTTGGAGTCAAGAAGCCCGACGAGGCGATCTACCGCCTTGCACTCGACATCACCCATCGGCGGCCTGAAGAGAGCGCGTTCATCGACGATCGGTCGCTCAACATGGAATGTGCCCGGGACCTGGGTTTGCACACAATCACCTTTGAAAACGTCGGCCAACTCAGAAGCGAATTGGCCGCACTCGGCATCAACTGATAGGAGATCGAAGTGGACATTGGAATGATCGGCCTCGGCAAGATGGGGGCCAATATGGCGGAACGTCTCATCCGGCACGGACACCGGGTTGTCGGATTCGACCTGAGTACGGACGCGGTGGCCGCTCTCGTCGAAGGGGGAGGCGAAGGTGCCGACTCGCTCGAGGCCATCGCGGCCGCGCTTCCCGCTCCGCAGGCGCTGTGGGTGATGGTTCCGGCCGGGCATCCGGTCGACGCTACGATCGACGCGCTTCTGCCCCACGTGGGTGCCGGCGCGGTGATCGTCGATGGGGGAAACTCGTTCTACAAGGATTCCATGCGTCGAGCCGAACGCTGTGCCGAATCCGGCGTCGAATTCGTCGACGTCGGCACGTCCGGAGGCGTTTGGGGTCTGGCGGAGGGGTATTCGATGATGGTCGGCGGGTCCGTCGAGGCCGTCGAGCGGCTACGCCCCGTATTCGAGGCGCTCGCGCCGACCGCCGAACTGGGCTGGGGTCATGTTGGCCCTGCCGGATCAGGGCACTTCGTCAAGATGATCCACAACGGTATCGAATACGGCCTCATGCAGGCCTACGCGGAAGGGTTTGCCGTTCTCGAAGCCAAGAAGGAATTCGGTCTGGACCTGCACCAGATCGCAGAGATCTGGCGGTACGGCTCGGTCATTCGCTCCTGGCTCCTGGATCTGACGGCGACGGCTCTGGAAAAGAACCCGACCATGGACGGCATCGCTCCGTTCGTACCCGACTCCGGCGAGGGCCGTTGGACCGTGTTCGAAGCAATCGATCTGGACGTCGCAACACCAATCATCGCGGGCTCCCTGTTCCGCAGATTCCGGTCCAGAGACGAGGAGGGATTTGCCGATCGGATGTTGTCGGCGATGCGCAACGCGTTCGGCGGACATGCCATCAAGCCGGATCCGTCGTGAAGCACATCGAATCGCATCTCTTCGTCATCATCGGAGCCACCGGGGACCTGACGAGCCGGAAACTGCTGCCGGCCCTCTACGCGATGGTTGCCGACCGGGGACTCGGGGACCGCTGTCGGATTCTCGGTGTTGCCACATCTGAACTCACAGACGAGGCGTTTCGGGAAAGCACCAGAGATGCGCTTCGAGCTGCCGGCCACGACGATGAAGAGTTCGAAGCCTGGTCCGACAGGGCAGTGCACTACCAGTGCATCCGCCCAGGATATGACGCGCTCAGGGAGCGCATCGAAGCGCTGGAACAAGAGTATGGGATGCCCGGCAACCGGGTCTTCTATCTGGCGCTACCTCCTCGCGTATTCCCCACTGCGATCGAGGGCCTGGGCGATGCAGGTCTGGCCAAGAGTCCCGGCTGGACCCGTCTCGTGGTGGAAAAACCGTTCGGAAGGGATCTCGAGAGCGCCCGTGATCTCAACGAGCTGGTGCATGAGTACTTCGACGAATCGCAGGTGTACCGCATCGATCACTATCTCGGGAAAGAGACCGTCCAGAACCTGCTCGTCCTCCGTTTCGCCAACTCGCTGTTCGAGAGTTCCTGGAATCGGGACCGCGTGAAGTCCGTTCAGATCAGCGTCGCCGAGGAACTCGGTGTGGAACACAGAGCCGGGTACTACGAGCATGCCGGAGCGCTGCGGGACATGGTTCAGAATCATCTCGCTCAGGTCATGACCTTGGTGGCCATGGAGCCGCCCGCTTCGCTGGAAGCAGACGCCATCCGTAACGAAAAAGTGAAGGTCCTCCAGTCGATTCGGCGCATCGACCCGGAGCAGGTCGTGGTGGGGCGTTACGGCCCGGGCGTATCCAACGGTTCTCCTGTCGTGGGCTACCTGGAGGAGGATGGCGTCGCCGGCGACTCGACCACGGGCACATTCGTGGCGATGAGGATCGATATCGACAACTGGCGCTGGCAGGGCGTACCGTTCTACCTGCGCACCGGCAAGCGCCTGCCTCGCCAACTCACCCAGATCGCCATCGAGTTCCACGAACCGCCCGTGTGTCTGTTCGACCGTGAGGGGTTCTGTCAAGTCCACTCGAATACGCTCGTCATCACGCTGCAGCCTCACGAGGGATTCGAGCTGCTCTTCGATGTGAAGGCACCCGAAGAGCGCTTCCGGCTCATGACGCTGCCCCTGGACTTCTTCTACGAGGAGGCGTTCGGACCTCTGCCCGCAGCGTACACGACCCTGATCGTGGACCTCCTCTTGGGTGATCAGACGCTGTTCGTCCGGGCCGACGAAGTCGAGGAATCCTGGCGTCTGTTCACTCCTCTTCTTGCTCGAACCGAGGAACCGGCCCCTTATCCGGCAGGCTCGTGGGGTCCCGCAGCATCGGAACGGCTCCTCGCTCTTGACGGAAATGCCTGGGTGGTGCGCTGAGAACGGCCGCGTTGAATCTGGCCGAGCACTGCAATCGTCGATATGCAGCAGACGCCTACGACAGCTCGGCTCTGATCGGTTTCACCAACGCGATGTAGTCCTCGGTCGCCATTCGGATCGTCTCGACGTGGTTTCCCGCGTTGAAGACCATCTCATCGGCCGTGAACCCCGTGTCCAGGTACACGGGCATGTCGTACAGGTTGCCGAACGGTGGCTCTGCTCCGCGTTCACAATCCGGGCACAGAGGGCTGAATTCGGCTTCCGTGGCGAGACGCACTTCTGCGCCGACCGCGGCGGCGACCTTGGACAATCGGACGTGCCGATTGGCCGAGAGTACGGCCATGATCGGTGACGATCCCGCCATCACGATCACCGTCTTGGCGAACTCGTCACCGGGGATGTGCTCGATGGCAGCGATCTCCTGTGCCGTGTACGCGGGACGGTGCCGTTCAACATCGAATGCGACGCCGTTGTTGGTGAGGAAGTTTCGGACTCGTGCTGCAACTTTGGTCATGGGCATCACCCTGTCCTCCTTCTTGTAGTACTACACGAGCCATCGACTGATTTCCAGGGCCGTAGGTCCCGAAATTACCTTGACGAACGTTCGCTCGAGCAGATAGGGTTGGGCCACGCCATCTGGGAGGTGTCATGCGGATGCGAACCTCGACATACGGGCCGTCCAGGCCTGGTTCGTCGCGTCCGCGGCCACTCGTTCCCTGACCTCACAGTCCTTCCGAGCCGCCGGACGTTTCCGGAAGGCAAAGGAAGTACCCGTGAACGATATCTACCAGCGTGGGGCGTGTGTGGCGTCCGGCAAGCATGATCTGTTCTTCTCCGAGCGACCCGTCGACCTGGAACGCGCCCAGGCGGTCTGCGTCCGCTGCCCGGTCCGGCTGACCTGTCTGCAATCCGCCCTCGAAGAAGAGGTCGAGTGGGGCGTCTGGGGAGGGGTGATCTTCTGGGAAGGCCATCCGTACTACCGGCGCAGGGGCAGGGGTCGTCCACGGCGAGAAGACAAGGACAGGCCGCTCACGGCGGACATCCGCGAGTTGTGGGAACTCGTTTCGTCCGCATGAGCCGTTGAGCATTCGACGGGCCCGGGACCCGTGTCCTGGGAGTCGACTGAGCGGTACTTGGCACGCACTCCCTCGTACCCCGGCGGTAGGGCCGCCGCGTTCTCGATGGACCACGTGGGAGGGAAGGCCTGCATTCGGCCTCTACGTCCATCTCACGGTCTCTGGTCGACCTGAGGTTGCGATAGGAGATACGAACTACGTGGTACCCGTATCGCTCGGCAGACTTCTAGTCGCTCTTCGGCCCCGCGCCGAAAACGGTGGTGTGCCCTTCCCGGCTCGCTGCGTAGTACACGGAGTAGCGGCGCGACGACATCGTGCTGTCGCAGCACGACAGGACGTCTGCCATCAACCGGTTCGGGAGGCTCGATACCGCGAACCGTTGCGCGTGCTCTTCGTCTTCGAAGCGAGTCAGCACGAGCACTCGCGAAGGCTTGTCGGCATCCACGAGCACCTGATGCTCGAGGGGCCCATCCGGGTCCGAGAGCGCGGCGCGTTCCCACCGCTGCACGGCACTGGTGAATGGTCCCATTGCTCCGGGGAGGATATGAAACTCCGCTACGTGCATGTACTGCATGCAATGAAAGCTAGTACCGTTCTCGGAACAGCGCCGTTTCGGTCAGGGCACCGACTGCCGGCCGACTCTCGCAGCGACTACGGGGTGAGCATTCGACGGAGCCCGGTCGGATTGGCCGGGTGGCGCAGTTTCATCAGCGCTTTCGCTTCGATCTGACGAATGCGCTCTCTGGTCAGATCGAAACATCTGCCGACCTCGTCGAGGGTGTGGGGAATACCATCTTCCAGGCCGTACCGCATCGACAAGATGATCCGCTCGCGTTCTTGGAGTCTGCCGAGGACCACGGCAAGGTCCTGTCTGCGCATCTCGAGGGCAACGAGTTCGAACGGTGCCGTGGCGTTGGTGTCTTCGATGAAATCTCCGAGAATGGCCTCGTCCTCTCCGACGGGTTCGAAGATGGAGACGGGCTCGGGGGCAACCCTCATCGCCTCGATCACCTTACGGACTTCGAGTCCGGAGTGGTTCGCGATCTCATCGGGGGTAGGAGCCTGTCCCAGGCGTTTCGTGAGGTGGTTCTCCGCATGGCGGACCTGGGAGATGGTGTCCATCATGTGGACGGGCACCCGGATCGTGCGGCCCTTGTCGGCGATGGCCCTGGTGATCGCCTGTCGTATCCACCAGGTCGCATACGTCGAGAACTTGAATCCTTTGCGATAGTCGAATTTCTCGACAGCATGGATCAACCCGAGGTTGCCTTCCTGGATGAGGTCGAGAAGCCCCAGGGCCGTGTTCGTGTAGCGCTTCGCTATGGAGACGACCAATCGAAGATTGGAGCTGATGAACCGCTTGCGCGCCTGTTCTCCTTGCTGAACGAGTGCGGTGGTCTTCTCGCGGTCGTGGTCGGAGAGGCCGTTTTCGAGGGTTTTCGCGGCCTCTCTGCCCGACTCCATCGTCATGGCGAGATCGACCTCTTCTTGTGCGGTGAGCAGAGGGTAGGTGCCGATCTCGTCGAGGTATCGACGGATCGTGTCTTCGTGACCATCCCGGTTGGCGAGGCGGTTGCTGCCTGCCACGTGTGCCTCCTCGGTGCGACGTGCCGGCACCTGAGTGTTTGTGCTCTGGCGTACTTTATAGATCGTCGGCCGCGAGAGGCCCGAGCTTGAATTGGTGGGCGCTGACGGGTTTGAACCGCCGACCCCCTCGGTGTAAACGAGGTGCTCTGCCAGACTGAGCTAAGCGCCCGGGTTGACGGAGACTAGTGCAAGATCGACGATGGCGAGGCGCCTTCGGGCGCTGCCAGGCTTGTTACCATCTCCACTCATGGGAGCCATGAGCGAATTCCAGAGTCTGGCCGATCTGTTGGAGCTTCAGCGGGTCGATTCTGAAATCGATCGTCTTCTGGAGCAGCGTGCGTCTTTGCCTGAACTGGAGCGCTACAGGAGCGCACATCTCGAGACGGAAGAGATCCGAACGGAGCTGTCCGAGAAGGAAACCGTCTTTCGTGAGCTCAGCCTCGATCTCGACCGAACCTACGGCGAGCTCGAGATGGCGGAGACGAAGGTGGGTCAGCAGGAACGGCGCCTGTACGCCGGAGGCATGAGCGCAAAAGAGACCGAGAACATGCGACTCGATGTGGAGAGTCTGCGAAACCGGGTACGCGAGACCGAGGACAGGGTTCTCGAACTCCTCGAACTCAAAGAGACGCTCGAGAAGGAAGTTGCGGTCATCCGCGATGAGCTCGCTGCAGCAGAGGCAGAGGAGCAGCACCTGAGCGGGATCATCAAGGAAGCTTGGAAGGGCATAGACGCAGCACTGGCGGTGCGAGAAGAAAGAAAAGTGGCCGCGATCACCTTGATCCCCCCGGACCTGTTGGAACTCTATGAGCAGCTACGTGGGCGAAAGGAGGGCGTGGCCGTGGGACGCCTCGATGAGACCGGAGTGTGTGGTGGGTGTCATCTCAAGCTCTCGGCGGCCGAGCGGCGGCAAGCGCTTGCCGAGGACCCGCCGCGCTGCATCCATTGCCGTCGTATCCTCGTGCCGTAGGCAGATCGTTTTCCTCGCCGTAGCTACGTATTTCGCACTTCGTATCGGGGCGCAGCATCGACGCAAGACTGCGGGGCGGGCGGGGCGGCCTCTCAGCTCTTCCTGAACAACTGCATGCCTGCGGCGACGACGAGGAGTCCCGAGAAGAGCAACTGGAGCGTCGGGCCGGCGAGACTGAACGCCAGGAGCGCACCGAGCAACACGCCGACAATGCTGCCGGCACCGAGGACGAGAGCGATCGGGATGTCCACTCGGTGGGCTCGGTAATGGACGATGGCAGCCGATGCTGCAGTCGGAACGATGGCCACCAGCGACGTTCCTTGTGCGATGTGCTGCTCGAGGCCGAAGACGAGGGCAAGGATCGGCACGTAGACGAGTCCTCCTCCGAGGCCGAGCATCGACATCAAGGCGCCTGTTGCCATGCCGAGGAACACGATCGCGATCATGGTTCCGACGGTGTCTTCGACACGTTCGAGGCCGGCGACCGTTCCGAGTCCGCCGAGCGCGAGCCTGATCGCTGCGATGACGGCGACCAGCACGAACAGTGCCTTGAGCCATTTCGACGGCACCTTGCCCATGACCGTTGCGCCGGCGAACGCTCCGAGAATCGCTCCGGCGGCAAGGAGCCCACCTGAACGCAGATCCGCCGCTCCTCCATCGAAGAAGAGAATCGCTCCCGTGCCGGCCGTCACGACGACCGCAGCGGACGATGTCGCGTGGGCGCGGTGTTGCTCGAAGCCAAGGACGAGGACGAGGCCAGGGACAAAGATGAGACCTCCGCCGATGCCGAACAGCCCGCTGGCAACTCCTGCCATGATTCCGATGAGGGCTGCCGTGAGGGTTTGCGACATGGTTCATTGAGTGTAGAAGCCCGCGCTATCGTCACCCTGATGTCGCGTCTCCTTGCCCTTGTCGTCGTGGCAACACTCGTGGTTGGCTGTTCGGCGCCGTCCGGGGAGTCGACGACAACGACCACTACCACGGTGCTCGGTGCCGAGACGCCCGACGGTGCGCTACGCGATCTCTTGTCCGCCATCGGCGACGGCGATCTCGCCAGGGCGAGTGAGCTGACGGACGATGAGCAGGTAGCTCTTCTCATCGCCTTGGACGGAGCCACGTTGTCCGAGGCGACGGGCATGATCGAGGACGGGATTCCGGAAGCATCCCTGGCCGCTTTCTGGACATCGTTCCAGGACACGTACGGACGGAACGTTCGGGAAGGACTCGGTGACATGTTGGTGGCTGCGGGGCCGAGGGTGACCATAGATGGCGTGGAGTTCGCCAATGTGGAAGTGGCTCTGCGAAAGGACAGCGGGCTGGCTCGCTGGATCGCCTACCGGGACGAGAACGGTCGGTGGAGAATAGATCTCTTTGCCACGTTCGGTCCGACCGTGGCTCTACCCATGCGTCTGTGGCTTACGAGGCAGCCTGATGATCCAGACATTCGCGTCGTGAGGGGCGCGATCGCGGCTCAAAGGCCAAGCCTTCTTGCCGCGCTCCAGCAGCAACCTCTCGGACCGATCTCCCCGGGCGTGGCCGAGCAGATCAGGGGGCTACTGGGTGATGTGGGGGCAGCGACCCCTTGAAACTTTGAACCCAGGGCTCAGGGGGGTCGCCACGACCCCCCTGAGCCCTGGGTTCAAAGGAGGCGAGGCGTGAAGGCGCCGTGAGCGATCCGGGCGGGCTACGCGAGATACTC